>JBBRQB010000022.1:0-38443 GCA_038227105.1 Candidatus Limnocylindria bacterium
CAGTGCGTCAACGGGAGGAGGGTGAGCACCCCGAAGAGGCCCGCGACGCCGCTTCCCACAATGACGAGGCGGCGGCCGCGCCGGTCCGCGAGGAATCCCGCGGGGAGCACCAGCAGCGCGCCGACGATGTTGCCGACCCCGAAGACGAGGCCGATCTGACCCGGGTCTGCCCCGAGCGATTCGAGGTACAGGGGCTGAAGCGGGCCGATGAGCCCGAAGCCGAGACCCCAGAGGACCTGAACGACCACCAGCAGGCGGACGTCGCGGGGAAGGCTCAGGTCTTCCCCTTGACCACGCCCTGGGCGCGTCGCTGCTCGAACTCCGCGCGCGCGGCGTCGAGGAGCACAGGGTCGGTGAGCACGTCGATGGTCACGAGCGCCATTGCCTTCGCGGCGAACAGCGCGGCCGCGTGCGCCTCGGGCGTCGCGGCCGCATCGCGGAACGCGGTGGAGTGCCCGGGCGTGCCTTCAGGGGCGATCCCGACATATGGATGGATGGATGGAAGGGTCTGGCTGACGTTGCCCATGTCGGTCGAGCCCATGCGGTCGTCGTCGGTCGTCGTCTGCACGGTCTGGCCGAGCGCGCGCATATGCGCCGCCCACCGGTCGGCGAGCGGCTGCGATGGCACCATGTTCTCGTAGCCCGAGTTCTCGTGGACCGTGATCTTGAGCTTCGTCCCCGTCGCGGTGGCCGCGCCCTCGGCGCACGCGATGAACCGTTTGAGGACCTCCTGCTGGTAGCGACGGTCGAGCGCGCGCACGCTGAACTTCGCCATCGCGTACTCGGGGATGATGTTCGCGGCGCTACCGCCGCTCGTGATGATCCCGTGCACGCGTGCCTCGGGACGCAGCTGCTGGCGCATCGCGTTCACGTTGTTGAACGTCTGGATCACGCCGTCCAGGGCGTTGATCCCCCGGTCCGGCTGGGCCGCGGCGTGCGCGGCTTTGCCGGTGAACTCCAGGTCGACGCGGTTCGATGCGAGTGACGTGCGGCCCGACAGCGTGCGTGATGATGGATGGACCATCATCGCTGCGTCGACGTCGCGGAAGCCGCCCGCGCGCACGAGCGCGACCTTGCCGCCGCCACCCTCCTCCGCCGGCGTGCCGATCGCGGCGAGGCGTCCGGGAAGCTCGTCGAGCACGGCGCGCACACCGATCGCCGCACCGGTGCCCATCATCGCGATGAGGTTGTGGCCGCAGGCGTGACCGATATCCGGGAGCGCGTCGTACTCCGTGAGGATCGCGATGGTCGGACCGTCGCCCTTGCCGGTCGCGTCGCCGCGGTATGCGGTCTCGACGTTGCGGTACGCGCGCTGGACGGCAAACCCGTTCTTCTCGATGTAGGCGGCGAGCTTCTCCGCGGAGCGGCGTTCCTGGTAGCCGATCTCGGGATCGCCGTGCAGCGAGAGCGAGAGTGCGATCAGCTCTGCGCGGTGTTCGTCGATGGCGCGGATCGCGCGCTCGCCGAGCGCCTTCGTGTCGGTCACGGCCGCAACCCTAGAGGCTCCGGTGACCGTCGATGAGCGCGAGGATCACCGTGTCGAGGGCGCGATCCGCCTCCTCGAAGAGCGCGGCCGCCTGGTTGGCTTCGAGCGCACGCCGGCGCGCGACGTTCGCGATCTCCGAAAGGAACCGCGCACGGAAGAACAGGAATGCCTGGGTCGCCTCGCCGAGCGAAAGCGAGCGCTCCTTCGCGGCCACGCCGTATTCGCGCCCGAGCGCGGCGGCCTGCGCGAGATATTGATCGCGGCCCGGCCGGCGCACGGCGTCGAGGTAGCCGATGAGGAGATCGCTCATGCGGATGCCGCGCTCGCGGAACCAGCGCAGCGATGTCTCGTCGAAGCGCGTGTGCCAGTCCTGCTCGGCCATGTCCGAGCGCACGCGCTTCAGGAACTCCGCGGCGATGCGGTCCGGCGGCTCGCCCATCGCGCTGAGCGATTGCCGCGCGGGCTGCCGCGGACGGGGGAGCATCGACTCGATCGAGCTCCGCAGGAACCGACGGTGCCCACCGGGTGTCTTGAGGACGTCGACCTTCCCGTTGTCCGCCCAGCGCCGGAGCGTGTCGGGGTCGACGCCGAGCATGCGGCTCGCCTCACCGAGGGTCAGCCAGAGCGTGCCGGTCACAAGAGCTCCCTCACGGAAGATGGGTGAATGTACGCAAGCCTAGCGTCAGTCGGCTGGAGACGACTCGGATTCCGCCTCAGGCTCTACCGCGGCGGCCTCGCCGGGGGCATCGCGGATGTCGTAGTGCCGCAGCGGGCCGAGCGCGCTCACCCCGACGGACAAGAGGCCGAGTGCTCCGGCGGCCGCGAATGCCGCGGACGTCGAGTACAGGGCCGCGATGGTGGACAGGAACGCGGGTGACGCCGTGTTACTGATCAGGATGAGCGTGCGGAACGCGCCGTTCACGCGGCCGCGGAGCCGGGCGGGCACCTCGCGCTGGCGGGGAATGAACGCGTAGACGATGTGCGCGCTCCAGGCGAGCTGCCTGCCTGTGACCGCGAGCACAACGGTCTGCCAGCTGCGCGCGAACGCCGCCGCGCCACTCGCAAGCGCGGCGAAGGTGACGGTGTAGAGCATCGTCTGGCCGAGCGGCCGTCCGCGGGCGACACGTGGCGCGAAGGCGGAGCCGAAGATCTGGATCACGCCCGTGAACGACAGGGCGAGGCCGATCGTCACCGCATCCAGCCTGTACTCCTCGCGCAGCACGAAGAGCAGCAGCGTGTTCATGCCCTGGCTGCCGAGGTTGCTGATGAACATCAGCACGAAGAGGGCGCGCAGCACCGTGTTCCGCCAGACGAAGACAAAGCCCTCGCCGACCTCGCTCTTCAGATTTTCGACCGTCAGGGGCGCGATCGTGGCCCGATCGACGTCGTTGAGCGGCGGCATGCGCAGGAACACGACGAGGGACGGGACGAACAGGAACGCGGATAGCCAGAGTGCGTTCGCCGAGCCATAGGGGCTGCCGAACGCCAGCGCGCCGACGGCAACACCGCCAAGGCTCGGACCGACGATCCGGGCGACGCGGTCCGCGGTCAGGTAGGTGGCGTTCGCCGACGTGAGCTCGTCCGGATCCACGAGTGCGGGGACGATGCTGAAGTCGGCCGTGATGCCCCAGATGACCTCGAGCGTCCCGAGGACGAAGGTGAGCGCGTAGAGGAGTCCGAGCGAGAAGAAGCCGAGATCGACCGAGATCGGTATGAACGCCGTCACGATGAAGCTGAGCACCGTGGTGATCGCAAGGAGCCGGCGCTTCTCGGACCGGTCGATGAGCGCGCCCGCGAATGCGCCAAAGAGCACGTACGGGACGGTCTCGATGACCCGCAGCGTCGCGGCGGCGGCGATGTCATGCGTGAGGTCCAGGACGAGGAGGGGGAGCGCGAGGCGCTGGATCTCGTCGCCGATCGAGCCGAAGGTCACGGTACCGGTGAAGAGTGCGAACCATTTGTGCCGCAGCGGGCCAGATCGCATGGTGGGACGATAGAGAGGAATGATGCGAGTCGTTTTCCTCTGTGGCCACAACTCCGCGCGTTCGCAGATGGCCGAGGGATTCCTGCGCGCGTACGGTGGCGATCGGTTCGTGGCCGAGAGCGCGGGCACCGTCGCGACCGAGCTGCATCCGCTCGCAGCGCGCGCGATGTCCGAGCTCGGCATCGATATCTCGGATCAGCGGAGCACGTCGGTCGACGAGATCACCGGTCCTGTTGATGTGTGCGTGACGGTCTGTGACGCGAGCTGCCCGATCCCGCCGGGCGCGGCGCTGCAGCTTCGGTGGCAGTTCGCGGATCCCGCGCTCGCGCGCGGCACGGAGGAGGAGCGGCTCGCGGCCTTCCGGATCGTTCGCGACGGGATCGGCGGGCGTGTCCGCGCGCTGGTGGCCCGATTGGATCAAGAGGCGAGGCCTGCGGCTGGTTTCGAAGGCGTCTGACCCGCTGGCACGCTCTCTGCGACGTAGATGTGCGATCCGGAAGGAATTCCATTAAATGGAGGCGTTCGATGAACCCACAAGGACCCCTTCCCCCGAGGCCAGGTGAGCAGCTGCCGCCGTCGTCCGAGCCGGGGAAGCAGGGCGGTCAGCCCATTGATCAACCGCTCCAGCCGCAGCCGAAGCCGCAGGCTGATCCGCCGAAGACGATGTAGCTAGTTCAAGCCGCTCGCGTTGATGAGGCCCTGGAGCAGCGCGAGGATCGCGATGCCGGCGATGACCGACGTCGCGATGAGCGCGGCGAGGGCCGCGAGGGTGAGCAGGATCGTCTGGCGCGTCGCGACCCGCGGGTCGAGGCGCTTCTCGAGGACGCCGTAGCCGACCGAGGCCAGCTGGATCGCGGCGCGCGCGAGGACGAATGCCCCGGCAGCGATGCCGGCACCCACGACGAACCAGATGAGGAGCGCCGTCTCCACGGCTACACGCTAGGCCAGCTAGGCCAGCTAGGCTGATGCGGATGACAGCACACGGAACGCCCTCGTCGCACAAGCCTGACCCGCAGTACCGGCAGCAGGATCATCTGATCTTCGCTGCCCTGGCGATACCCATTTTCGTCGTCAGCTTCTTGATCATCGCGCTCATCGTCACTCTCGGCACCCACTAGAGCGCGACCCGGCCGCTACGCCGGCTGGATGTAGACCTCGTCCACGTCGCACCACATCCAATCCTCGCCCGGCTCCATCGAGCGGACGATCGGGTGTCCCGACGCTCCGGCGTGCTTGCTGGCGTGCTGATTCGGAGAGGAATCGCAGCAACGCACCGCGCCGCAGGTCAGGCACATCCGCAGGTGCACCCACGGATCGCCGACCGCGAGGCATTCCGCGCAGCCCGTCCCATCCGGCTTGACCGGTTTGACGAACGAGCGGTGCGTGCGCCGGACGGTGCGCGCATTGATGACCACGCGGCAATGCTAGGCGCGCTCACGCGATCAGACGAAGCCGGAAACGCGCACCGCCGCCGGCAGCAGGCTCGAGGGTCACCCACCCGCCATGCTTTTCGGCGATGTCCTTGACGATGGCGAGGCCGAGACCCGATCCGGGCAGGTGCCGGGCATTGCTCGCGCGCCAGAACCGGTCGAATACGTGCGGCGCGTCCTCCGGTGCTATGCCCGGACCGTGATCGCGAACGCTCACCTCACCGTCCGCGACGGCGATTTCGACGATCCCGCCGGCCGGACTCCACTTGCCCGCGTTGTCGAGCAGATTCGTCACTGCGCGGGACACCCGCGAGCGGACCGCGCTGATGGTCGTCGGCCGGCTCGACACCGTGAACAGCACCTTCGGGTAGCGGCCGCGGACGCCGGCGAGCGCGTCCTGGACGACCTCGTCCAGGCGCAGGGATTCGATCGGAAGCTCCGTCTCCTCATCGCGCGCGAGATCGATGAGATCGGCGACGAGCGTGGACATCCGCTCGGTCTGCGCGACGAGGTCTCGCATGACCTGGCCACGCTCCGCCTCATCGGTGGGCTGACCGCGCGCGAGCATCTCGAGGTTGGTGCGCAGGCTCGTGAGCGGCGTGCGCAGCTCGTGCGACGCGTCGGCCACGAGCTGGCGCTGCTGCCGGAGAGAGAGGTCCAGCGCCATGAGCATCTCGTTGAAGCTCCCGGCGAGGCGGCTGAGCTCATCCGTACCCGTTGCTGCGACGCGGCGCGAGAGGTCGCGCGTCTTCGATACCTCTTCGATGACCGTCGTGAGACGTACGACCGGCGCGAGCGCGGCTTTCGCCACGATCGCTCCCAGCCCGGACGCGAGGAGGACGCCGCCGAGCGCGACGAGGAGGAGCCGGTTGCGCGCTTCCGCGAGGACGGCGTTCATGTCCTCGACCGAGCGGGTGACCTCGAGCGCCGCGCCGTTGCCGATCGGCACCGCGTAGACGCGGACGTGCGACCCATCAGCCGCGGTCGTGTCGAACCACGCCTCGCCGTTCTGGGTCGCGGCGACCTGGCGCGCGATCGGCGTCGCGAGCGACGGGTCGGCCTGATTGAGGTCGGCGCGGATGACCTTGCCGCTCGCGTCGATGCTCTGGGCCACGATGTCGGCGCGCCCGGTGGACGTGTTGCGGTCGCCGAGCGGCGGGAAGCTGCCGCGTGACGGGCCACCTTGCCGCGGTCCGCTCTCGCGCGCGTTAAGCGACGCGGCCGACAGCGACGCATCGATCTGCGTGAGGAGCTGCTGCTGCAGCACCACGTACATCAGCACGGACGCACCCACCACGGCGATGGCGACCGCGGCTGCCGCCAAAAGGGTGACCCGAAGTCGGAAGCTCACTGCTGCTCGCGCATGACGTAGCCGACGCCGCGCACGGTGTGGATGATCCGGGGTTCGCCGCCAGCCTCGAGCTTTCGGCGGAGGTAACCGATATACACGTCGAGCGAGTTCGACTCGGGACCGAAGTCGTAGCCCCACACCTTGTCGAAGATCACATCGCGGCTGAGGACCTTGCCCTGGTTCGCCATGAGCAGCTCGAGCAGCTGGTACTCCGTGCGCGAGAGGGGGATCTCGCGGTCGCCACGCGTACAGGTCATCGCGTCGCGGTCGATCACGAGATCACCGAACCGGAGCTCGCCGCGCGCCTGGCCATTCGCGGGCGCGCGCCGCTCGAACGCACGAAGTCGAGCCAGGAGCTCGTCGAGCGCGAACGGCTTCACGAGGTAGTCGTCGGCACCCGCATCGAGGCCGGACACGCGCTCGGAGACCGCGGCGCGCGCCGTCAACATGAGGACGGGCACCGTGTCGCCCTGCGCACGTAGGCGCCGGCAGACCTCAAGGCCGTCGAGACCCGGGAGACCAAGGTCGAGGACCACGGCGTCGAACGAAGTGGCCGTCACCCGCTCCAGCGCCCGGATCCCATCCGTGGCGACGGTCGGGTTGTGACCGGCGTGGCGGAGCGCCCGCTCCACGGCACCTCGGACCGACGGGTCGTCCTCGACCAGGAGGACGTTCATGGACCCATCCTACGAACGCGCGCCGGCCCTGGCCTAAGAACGCCCTAAGAAGGCGTCGCAGTGTCTGGTTTCTTAGGCCGCCCTCATGACCGCGACCCGCGCACGCGGCGTAATTGCTCGCAGCACCTTGAACAGGGAGAAGAAGAACCGAATGAACAACGTGGAACGCGCTCTCGTCGCGACCGGTCTCGCGCTCGTGGTCTCGGGAGGCGTCGCCAGCGCGGCGATCCTGTCGAACACGGCGCAGGCTTCGGTCGTCGGACCTGACGTCCAGCTCGCCGCGCAGATCACGGGCGGTACCTCACTGCTCGCAGACAAGGGTGGGCGAGGTGGCGCCGACCTCATGACCGCGGCGGCGACATACATCGGCATCCCGGCCGCCGATATCAAGACCCAGCTCGCCTCGGGCAAGAGCCTCGCGGACATCGCCGTCGCCAACGGCAAGACCCGCGACGGTCTCATCTCCGCCCTCGTCGCGGCCGAGCAGCAAGAGATCGCCACCTTTGTCGACACCAAGGGCACCGCGAACCCGGGCGGTCCCGGTAGGGGTGGCCCCGGCGACATCCGCGGCTTCGGCTTCGGCGCGGACCCGCTCGCGACCGCGGCCACCTTCCTCGGCACCACGACCGCCGACCTCCGGACGAAGACCGAGGCCGGTCAGACGCTCGCGCAGCTCGCGACCGCGGCGGGGAAGAGCCCCGATGCGCTCATCGCGGCGATGGTTAATGACGCCAAGACCGCCATCGAGTCGGCCAAGACCGCCGGCAAGCTCACCGCGGACCAGGCGACGACGCTCGAGAACGGCCTCACCGCGATGGTCACGACGCTCGTCAACTCCACCGGGCCCGCAGGACGAGGCGGACACCGCTAACACCCGACCACCACCTCCCTCCTTGACCCGACTGCGCCCGCCCCTGAGGCGGGCGCAGTGCATTTCCGCCGATACTGTCGTCATGGCCGACACACAGATCCGCCTCGCCGATCAGGTCGCGAACGGGACCATGAGCCAGGAGATCGCGGACCTGCTCCGCGACACCGCGCGGGCGCACCAGAGCTTCATCGTGATGGCCGTACCGCGGCTCGCCGGTAAGACGACGACCAAGCACGCGATGCTCGCCGAGCAAAGTGGCCCCGTCGTCACGCTCGGGTACGACGGCGACGACGTGACCGAGCTCGCACCGCGGGCGAAGGGTGGCTACCTGGTGGTGCCGGAGGTCAGCCGCGGCGCCTGGGGCAACGGCTACGTGTGGGGCGAGCCGGTGAGAGCGGCCTTCGCCGGCATCGCAGCCGGCACCGCGCTCGCGACGGCGCTGCACGCGCCGGATCCGGACGAGGCGTTCGCGATCATCTGCCGGGGCTGCGGTGTGCCCGACGCGGACGCCGCGCGCATCTCGCTCGTGGTCTACCTGCGGTCGCTCGGCGAATGGGAGCGTCCGACGCGCCGCGTGGTGAGCACCGTCCATGAGATCCGCGGCGTGAAGGAAGGGAAGCCGGATGCGCGGCTCCTGTTCCGGTGGAGCGAGAGGGAAGACCGTTTCGAGCGCGGAGGCTGAACGCGGACCCGGTTGCGTGACGACTGGCTCGCCCGAGAGTTGAACCGGTGATGCGGCTCGCGCTCGCGGCACTCCTTCTTATCGGATCGCTGACGGCGCTCGCTCGTCCGGTGCATGCCGCGTCGTGCGTTTCGTCCGCCGGTCCCGGGGTCCCGCCGCCGGCGTCGATCCCGGCCGGGCTCCCCGGCTTCCACGCCGCCTGGTATGGACAGTCGGGCTACATGTCGCTCTGTCCGGGTGACCGGATGACCGCGACCGTCGCGTACCACAACACCGGGTCGCGCGGCTGGGTCGCGGGGCGGCTCGGCGAGGTCGCGTACCTCGGCACGGCCGACAGCGATCCCGGGCAGGACGCCGCGACCATCCTCGGCGGCGATGGCACGCTCGGCTCTCCGGCGACCGGGTGGGCCCGCTACAACCGCCCAGCCGTCCAGCCCGCGCCATACGTCGGTCCAGGACAGGTCGCCTGGTTCCAGTTCACGGTGCAGGCGCCTTCGATACCCGGCACCTATCGCGTCGCCATCCGTCCCCTTGTGGAGGGCGCGCAATGGCTGGAGGACTACGGCGTCTTCTGGCAGATCACGGTGCTGAACCCCGACGGCTCACCGCCCGTCGCGACGCCGGGCGACCGGCGCGGTATCTCGTTCGCGATCGGCGCAAGCGTGAATGCGCAGTCCAACGCCGACGTCCACGAGGGCATCGACCGCGTCGGCGCGTACCTCGAGCGCGCCGCCGGCGGCGATCGCTCGCGCGCCGCGACGGTGCGCGTCCAGGTCGGCAACGGTACGGAGCAGTACTGCTGTCTCGCCCAGCTGGACGGCATCTCCATCGTGACCTCGAACTCGGAGTGGGTGAGCCCGCTCGCCGTCGCGCCCGATACATGGAATGCCGACGCGGAACGCAAGGAGCTCGCCGCGCACGAGTACGTGCATGTGTGGCAGGGCGAGCTCGGCGGGACCGCGTGCATGCTCGGTCCGCGGTGGCTGTCCGAGGGGATGGCCGAGTCGCTCGCGTACCGCGCGCTGATCGCCGACGGACTCATCGGCCAGGCGAACATCGACACGTTCACGAAGCGCAACCTGATCAACGCCACGCAGCACCCCGCGCTGCAGCAGCTCGAGACCCAGTGGCAGAGCGCGGCGAACCCGTACAGCGTCGCGTACCTCGCGGTCGACCGGCTGCTCGCGGCGAATGGTCCACTGCCGCTCCGGTCGTGGTGCCAAGCGGTCGGGCGAGGGGTCGAGTGGCACGCCGCTTTCGCAGCGGCCTTCGGCGAGAGCACCGACTCCTTTTATGCGCGATTCGAGTCGTACAAGTCCGCATATCTCCGGTGAGCCGCAACATCGGGTTCGCGGCTGCGTCATGAGTGACGTGGACGCACGGTTGGCGAAGGTGCTCACTCGGTCGCTGGTCGCCATCATCGTCCTGCTCGCGTGCGCGAATCCTGCGAACGCCGTCGTATCGGCACCGGACCACGGCCCGGTCGCGACCACGACGACAGGTCAGCTGCGGGCATTCTGGGTCGACGCATTCGGCGACGGCCTGTACACGCAGGCGCAGATCGACCAGCTCGTGAGCGACGTGAAGGCCGCGAACATGAACGCGATCGTCGCGCAGGTCGTCCGCCGCGGGGATTGCCTTTGCAACCGCTCGAGCCTGCCGCGCACCGCGATACCGGGCGTGAGCCCGGCGCCGTTCGATCCCCTCCAGTCGCTCATCGACGCCGCGCACGCACAGGGCATCCAGGTGCACGCATGGATCATCACGACGGGCGTCTGGCAGGGACCTGCCGCTCCGGCCGATCCGTTGCACGCCTACAACCAGCACGGCCCGAGCACCTCTGGTGCGGCCAACTGGATCGACTACCGCTCCGATGGGGCGTCCAACCTGAACAACGAGTACTTCATCGATCCGGGCAACCCCGACGCGGCCGCGTACATCGTGCAGATCGCGACGAGCATTGCGTCGTCCTACAACGTCGACGGCATCAACCTTGATCGCATCCGCTACCCCGACGGGAACTTCGGCACGAACGTGCCGTCGTGGGGGTACAACCCGACGGCGCTCGCGCGCTTCCAGGCGTCCACCGGCCGCAGCGACCGGCCGGCCAACACCGACGCCGCATGGACGCAGTGGCGTCGCGACCAGGTGACCAACATCGTCCGGAAGATCTACCTCGAGACCTACGCGATCCGGCCGTCGATCCGCATCAGCGCGGACACGATCACCTACGGCTCCGGACCGCAGAGCGTCGGTGGCTGGGAGAAGACGCGCACCTACGCTGAGGTCCTCCAGGATTGGGTCGGCTGGCTGCGCGAAGGGATCCTCGACCTCAACATCGCGATGAATTACAAGCGCGACACCGACGCGAGCCAGCGCAGCTGGTACGCGCAGTGGGCCGACTTCGCGAAAGACTCGCAGGGCCTGCGGCAGAGCGCCGTCGGATCGGCGATCTATCTGAACGACATCGCGTCGAGCGTGCGCCAGGCGCGCAGCGCGGTCGCGACGAGCACGGCCGGATCGCCGTCTGCCGGGTGGGTCGGGTACTCCTATCGCACGCCCGATGCGGCGACGGACGCCGGCACGCGCACCGGTGCGTCGGCCCGTACGCAGCTCATCAACGCCCTCACCAAGCCGTCGACCGATGACCCGGTCACGCCAGCGATCTTCGCCGCGCCCGCCGCGGCTCCGGCGATGCCATGGAAGGAGCAGCCCACGCTCGGTCAGCTCCGCGGAACCGCGATGACCACGTCGGGGACGCCGATCTCGCAGGCCGCGGTGACGCTCTACGACGCGCGAAACAATCCCATCGCCCAGCGCGTCACTGACGGCCAGGGCTGGTTCGGGTTCGTCGATGTCCTTCCGGGTGCCTACCGCGTGGCGATCGACTCACCGTCCGCCGTCGCGTCGACCGGCAACGTGAGCGTCACGGCCGGCCAGGTCGCTTCGGCGTCGCCCGCGCCTGCCGCGTGCGCCTCGAGCACCGGACCCGGCATCCCGCCGCCGGCCTCGCTGCCGTCGGGCCAGTCCGGTTTCCACGCGTCCTGGTACGGGCAGTCGGGCTACCCGACGCTGTGCCCCGGTGAGCGCTCGACCGCGACCGTCGCGTACTACAACTCCGGCTCGAAGGGCTGGGTCCTTGGTCGCATGGGCGACGTCGCGTACCTCGGCACATGGTCGCCGGCACCGGGCCAGGATCAGCCGAGCCAGATCGGCGGCGATGGGCAGCTCGGATCGCCGAACACGAACTGGCCGCGCTTCAACCGCGTCGCGATCCAGCCGTCCGACTACGTCGGACCCAACCAGGTCGCGTGGTTCCAGTTCACGATCCAGGCGCCGACGGCGCCCGGCAGCTACCGCCTGTACATCCGGCCGCTCGTCGAGGGCGCGCAATGGATGGAGGACTACGGCGTCTTCTGGTACGTGGTCGTCCGCTAGCGCCGCGCGGCGACCGCCTCGAGATACGTGCGCTTCCAGGCCTCATCGAGATCGCCGAACGGATCGGGCGCTCCTGGCACGAGCCACACGTGGATCATGTCCGCGGTGCGGGGCAGGAGGATCGAGCCGACCGGGCACGTACCGAGCGGGCTCATCAACCCCGACAGCCCTGGCGGTGTGAGCGAGATGCAGACATTCTCGTGCGCGTGCCACACGGTGAGCGGACCACCGATCGCCGGACCGCGCTGACCGATCTCCTGCATCTGGAAGACGGCGCCGAGCAGCACCGGCCGCCCGTTCGCCGCGACCGCGTAGACGAGCTGCTCGGGGTGCGCCGGATCGAAGGTGCGGCCGTCATGCTCGTATGCCGGATTCGACGCGTGGAAGTCGATGCCGTGCAGGCCCGTCAGCTGATAGCCGGCGGCCGCGGCGACCGCGGGATCGGCGTAGCGGGCGAGCGCGAGCTTCGTGGCGCCCAGGAAGGTCGCTGCCGCCGCGCGCTCCGCGGGGAACGGGTCGCGAGACGGGACCTCGGGGAAGATCGTGCCGGGTGGGGGAACGCTGCCCGCCTGGACGTGATGGCCGGCGATCGCGCCCGGCTCAGCAGCCGACACCTTGAACGCGCCGAACCACGAGGTCGCCGTTGTGCCAACAACGAGGAGGCAGAGGGCGAGCCCGCGCGCGAACCCGCCCAGCCGGCGTAGCGGCACGGTCGGTCGGATCACGATCGCGAGTGCGAGGATCTCGCCGAGCTTCGTGACGAGACCAAGCTGGTCCGGCGGCTCGTTCACCATTGCGCCCCAATACGCGACGATCGAGCCGACCAGGACCGCGACGCCGAGACGGCCGGCCGGCGATCCGCGCAGCACGCGCCGCGCGATCGCGACAAGGAACGCCGCGTCGGCGGCGAACAGGAGTCCGACCGCCGGGCCATGGTCGTTCCCGACGAGCAGTCCGGCGTGGACCGCCGCGGACCCGAGCAGCAGCCCGACGAGCACCCACTGGACCGGCGGGAGCCCGCGCCCGCCGCGACGTCCGAGGAGCCAGAGCGCGAACGGGACGACGGTGAGCGCGACCAGACCGGCGAGGTGCTCCGGGGAGAGCTGGTACATCGGGCTGCCGATCATGACGCGACCTCCAACGCAGTGACGTGGCTTGACGCGAGGGGTGTGCGCGGGGCGCGGCGGGTCCGACGGAGCAGTGTGATCACGGCGATTGGAAGCAGAAGCTGGGTGATCAGTGCGAGCAGAGGCGGCAGCGCATGCGCCAGCACGAGCGAGAGCACGATGCCGATGACGAACACCGAGACGGTGACGTACTCGACGACGAAGATGAGCCGGCGCGGCCAGCCGCGGTCGGGCCGCAACCGGATTCGCGCGACGAGGATGGTGACGGCGGACGCCGCGCTGAGCAGTGCCGTTCCGCTCGCGCCGAAGACGGCGCCCCAGGCGACGGACTCGATCGTCGTGGCGACGAGGATGCAGCCCTGCAGGAGCAGCAGGACCCGTGCGACGTCGAGAAGGTCGTCAGTCCGGCGGCTTTCGGTTCCCATGCGTCGATCCTGCGAGCGCTCGATGAGCCGGACATTGCCCGTTCATGAGCGCTTCATGAAAATCGCGCCTAGAGGACCGGCAGCTCCATCACCATGACGGTGCCACCGCCGTCGGGCGTCGCCGCCCGCAGCGTGCCGCCGTGCGCCTCGGCGATCGCGCGCGCGATGGGCAGGCCGAGACCGGTGCCCTCGCCGCTCCGGGCGGGATCGGCGCGGTAGAACCGCTCGAACACGCGCTCCTCGCTGCCGACCGGCAGACCTGGCCCCCCGTCCCGTACCTCGAGGCGGATCAGCCCGCCGGCGCGGACGATCGTCAGGGCGACCGGAGGCAGGCCGTGGCGGAACGCATTCTCGAGCAGCACGCGGATCGCGCGGCCAAGCGCGTCTGGATCTGCGGACACCAGCGCGGCGCCGTCGGATGTGACGGTCACCTCCGACGCGCCGGACCCACGGCCGGCCGGCCGCACCCGGCGGGCCTCCTCGGTGGCGACGGCTCGAACGTCGACGGGGCGCCGCTCGAACGCCACGCCCGCATCCGCACGGGCGAGCACAAGGAGGCCATCGACGAGCTTGCTCATCCGCTCCGCCTCGGTCACGAGGTCGGCGATCGCCGCATCGCGGTCAACCGCCGCGGCGTCCGGCCGCGCGCCGAGAAACTCGGCGTTGGTGCGGATCGTCGAGAGCGGCGTGCGCAGCTCGTGCGACGCGTCCGCCACGAACCGCTGCTGCGCTGCGAGCGCTGCCGCGAGCTCGGCCTGCGATGACTGCAGGCGCTCGATCATCGCGTTGAAGCTCGTGGTCAACCGACCGACCTCATCGCGACTCGTACCGAGCGCGAGGCGCTTGGAGAGATCGCCGGTCGCGCCGATCGCCTCGGTCGTCTCGGCGAGGGTGACGAGCGGCCGCACCGCCCGACCCGCGACGAGCCACGAGACGATCGCTACGACGACAAGTGTGACGATCGCTGCGATCACGAGGAAGGCGCGGAGTCCCGCGAGCTGGTTGACGGGGAACGCCGTCGATTGTCCGGCGACCACGATCCCGGACCCGTTCGGGTTCGACCACTTTCGCGCGACGATCCGCAGGCCGGGCGGCTCGGCATCGGTGCGCGGGGCGACGCCCGCCGCGGCGATCGTTGCGGTCGACGTCCCCTGTTCGTTCGCCTCGATGAAGACCGCGGCCGGGATGCGTGGCGGCGCGCCGTTGAGCAAGCCCGATGCGTACCGCACCGTGCCGTCGGCCGCGAGCACGAGCACGAACGGATCGGTGGTGGCGCCGAGATCGACGACGACGAGGGGTCGAGTGCCGGCGGGCGCCGCGTCACCTCGTTGCAGCGCCGCCGCAGTCGCGTCGGCGAGCGCGGCGAGCGCCTTGTCCTGATCGCCGCGGACGCCGTTCGCCGCGAGGGCAGTGAGCACGACGATGAACAGGAACATCCCGATCGCAGCGACGAAGGTGCCGAAGAACGCGAGCCGCCGACGGATCGGCACTATGACTCGCGGAGCACGTAGCCGACGCCGCGGACCGTGTGCAGCAGTCGGGGCCGGCCGTGGGTCTCTATCCGGGCGCGCAGGCCCGCGATCGTGGCGTCGACGACGTTCGAGATCGCATCGCTGTCGGTGCCCCACACCGTCTCGAGAAGGCGCTCGCGCCCGAGGACCTGCTTAGGGTGCCTCAGGAAGTGCTCGAGCACGTCGAACTGCAGTGCCGTGAGCTCGACGGCGCGATCGCCTCGCCGCACCTCGTGCGCGCCGACGTCCATGACGAGATCCGCGCAATGCAGGATCTCGCGGCCGCTCGGCTCGCGCCGGCGAAGGAGCGCGCGTACCCGCGCGAGCAGCTCGTCGTAGGCGAACGGTTTCACGAGATAGTCGTCGGCGCCGGCGTCGAGCCCGGTCACGCGATCGGAGACCGCGTCGCGTGCGGTGAGCATGAGAATGGGCACGTCGGATCCTTCGCGGAGCCGGCGGCAGACATCGATGCCGTCGAGGCCCGGCAGCATGCCGTCAAGGACGACGAGATCGGGCGGCCGGTCTCGTGCCGCGACCAGCGCGCGCGGGCCGTCCGATGCGACCTCGACGGCGTGTCCCTCGTACGCGAGGGCACGGCGCAGCGACGCCGCGAGCGGGGCGTCGTCATCGACGACGAGGATGTGCCGCTGCTCGTTCACCGCGTGATGATGTCACGCGGCCGCGCTCCAGCCGCGCTGGCCACCGTCTTGCGTATCCCATGGCGTGAGCTTCAACGACAACGCCAACCTCGATCCGTCGCAGGTCCAGGACGTTCGCGGCCGCCGGTCGGGTGGCGGCGGGATGATCATCGGCGGCGGTGGCATCGGCCTCGTGATCCTCGTCGTCTCGCTGCTGCTCGGCGTCGATCCGACGTCGATCCTGAGTGGTGTTCCGGCGGACAGCGCGCCGGTCGACCCCGCCAGCCAGCAGACGATCGCCGAGTGCAAGACCGGCGCGGACGCGAATCGCCGCGCGGACTGCCGGATCGTCGGATTCGTCGACAGCGTGCAGCAGTTCTGGACGACGGAGCTTCCGAAGCACGGCAAGACGTACACGCCCGCGCCGACCGTCCTCTTCACCGACGTGACGCAAGCCGGGTGCGGCACGGCCTCGGCGGAGATGGGTCCGTTCTACTGCCCGGTGGACCAGCGGGTGTACCTCGACCTGGCGTTCTTCCAGGAGCTGCAGACGCGCTTCGGCGCGAAGGGCGGTCCGTTCGCCGAGGGCTATGTGGTCGCGCACGAGTACGGCCATCACGTGCAGGACCTGCTCGGGACACTCTCCAACGACTCGCGCACCGGACCGGGAAGTGCGTCGGTCAAGCAGGAGCTGCAGGCCGACTGCTTCGCCGGCGTCTGGGCGAAGCACGCCGCGGAGACCGGCTACCTCAATCCACCGACGCAGGCCGACATCGCGAGCGCGCTCGACGCCGCGGCATCGGTGGGCGATGACCGGATCCAGCGCTCGAGCTCGGGACGCGTGGCGCCGGAGAGCTGGACCCACGGCTCGGCCGCGCAGCGCCAGCAGTCGTTCACCACCGGCTTTCAGACGGGCGACTACACGAGGTGCACGCCCTAACGGCGAGCCAGCGCCCAAGCGAGCCGTCTATCGTCCGTCTGGAAGTGCTACGCGGGCTGTAGTACTTACCTATGGCCCAGTCTGACGACGGTCGAGCGTCCCAGCGCGAAGGTATCCACATGGTCCGCACAGCCTGCCGTTCGCTCACGATCGCGGTCGCTCTCGCGGCGACGCTGCTCGCCGGTTACGCGCGGTTCGCGCCGCTGGCGGCTCCCGAAGCGATGACCGTCGGTGCCGGCACCGTCGTCGTCGACCTGCACGGGACCGTGGTGGCCCGGAGCGTCGCGGACGGCATCCGGATCCCGGTCGGCCTTGGGTCGATCGCGCCCCGGATGATCCAGGCGACCATCTCCGCAGAGGACCGTCGGTTCCTCCTGCATCCCGGTGTCGACCCGGTCGCCGCAGCTCGAGCGATCCTGCAGCGCGACGACCAACCCTCCGGCGCTTCGACGATCACCCAGCAGCTCGCTCGCAGGCTGTACCTCACGGACGACGACGGACCGGTCCTCGCGCGGAAGGCGCGCGAAGCGCTCCTCGCGTTCCAGCTCGAGGCGAACCGGTCCAAGCGCGAGATCCTCTCGCTCTATCTCAACGACGTGTACTACGGTCGCGGCGCGTACGGCATCGAGGCGGCGGCCCAGACGTACTTCGGTGTGAGCGCCGCGAACCTCGATCTCGCCCACGCCGCGTACCTCGCCGGCCTTCCGCAGCGTCCTTCAGGACTCGATCCCGCCATCGATGCCGCGCCGGCGCGGGCGCGGCAGGCGTACGTGCTTGGTCGCATGGCGGACGACGGGTGGATCACGCCCGCCGAAGCCGACGCCGCCGGGGCACACGCGCTTGCTCTTCGCACTGGCGGCGCGCCCGCGGTCGCCCCGGCCTTCGTCGCGTACGCCCGCGCCGAGCTGGCGCGCGCCCGGCCAGATCTTGCGGCACGCGCCGGACTGACCATCGAGACGACGCTCGACGCCGGCCTACAGACCGAGATCGAGCGCCTCATGCGAAGGCGGCTCGAGGCGCTCGCCGATCACAACGTCACCGACGGGGCGCTGGTGGCAATCGAGCCCGCAACCGGTCGGATCCTCGCGATGGTCGGCGGCTCGACCGATGGCGATCCCGCGCACGGCGGTGACATCAATATGGCAATCACGCCGCGCCAGCCCGGATCCGCGCTGAAGCCGCTGCTCTACGCGGCGGCGTTCGAGCGCGGGTTCACACCGGCGACGCCGCTCCTCGACATCGCCACCACGTTCTCCACCGCCGATGGCCCGTATGCGCCGCTCGACTTCGACCGCGCGTTCCGCGGCCTCGTGCCGCTGCGGGTCGCGCTCGCGTCATCACTCAATGTGCCCGCGGTCCGCACGCTCGACGCGATCGGCGTCGATGCACTCCTCGACATCGCGCGCCGCTTCGGTCTCGGCCTGAACGAAGCAGAGCGTTACGGCCTCGCGCTCACGCTCGGCGGTGGCGAGGTCCGCCTCGTCGATCTGGTGAATGCGTACGCCGCGCTCGCGGCTGAGGGGACGCGCCGCGATGCGTACGCCGTCTCGCGTGTCCTCGACTCGGCGGGTCGGGTGCTCTACGAGCGCGCGCCGGCCGAGCCAAGAACGGTGCTCTCCGCGCCACACGCGTATCTGCTCGCCGACATCCTCGCCGACCCGAGCGCGCGGGTCGCCGGATTCGGCGACGCGACGCCGTTCGAGCTGCCGTTCCCGGCAGCCGCGAAGAGCGGCACGAGCACGAGCTTCCGGGACAACTGGACCCTCGGGTTCACGCCCGAGGTCGCGATCGGCGTGTGGGTCGGCAACGCCGACGGCTCCGCGATGAACGGTGTCTCCGGTGTCGATGGAGCTGCGCCCATCTGGCACGACGCGATGATGGCCGCGGCGCTGTCGCGCCGGATGACCTGGTACGCACGTCCGCCGGGTGTCGTCGAGGCAGCGGTGTGCGCGCCGACGGGTCTGCTGCCGGGGCGGGACTGCCCGTCGCCGGTCCGCGAGCTCTTCGCCGCCGGAACGGTGCCGACGGCGACCGAGCACTACTACTCGCGCACCGCGGACGGCGCGATCGCGATCGATCCGCCGATCGAAGCGCGCGCGTGGGCGCGGGACGCCGGTCTGACACTCACCGATACCGTTGGGGTCGACCGCTCCGACACAGTGCACATCATTGCGCCCGCAACAGGCAGCGTGTACTGGCTCGCACCGGAGCTCGATGCGCAGCAGGTCGTTCTTCGCGCCGCGGCAGCGCCGGGGATCGAGCGACTGACGTTCGGCATCGATGGGGTGTTCGCCGGCGTTGCGCTCGCGGCGGATCCCGCGATCACCTGGACGCTCGCCCCGGGCCGGCACACCCTCACCGTCAGTGGGCGGGACATCGGCGGCGCCCTCGTGTTCGTGACGTCGACGTTCGAGGTCCGGCGGTGACCGCCTTTCGGCGCGTGCTCGCCTTCCTGTTCTACGTGCGCGGGGCTGCTGTCACCCTGGCGCTGCTGTTCGCGGTCATCGGCTTCGCGCAGTTCGCCGATCAGCTCCAACCGGCCGTGTTCGTGGAGCCACCGGCGTTCGTGGTCGCTCCCGCGGGCGATGCGGTACCTCGGCTCGCGCCGATCCGCGTCACCTTCGAGCGCGCGCCCGCGGAACGCACGCCGCAGAAGCTCTTGCAGCTGTTGCCCGAGACGCCAGGCACCTACGCGTGGCTCACGCCGCGCACCGTTCTGTTCCAGCCGGAATTCCCGGGGATGTTGCGCGGCTCGACGTACAGCGTGCACGTCACGGCGCAACCGGATGCCGGCCTCTCGAAGGACGTGACCGCGACGTTCACGGTCGCCGACGCGCTCGTGGTGCAGCAGGTCATCCCGGGCCGCGGCGATACCGAGGTCCCGATGGCTGCGCCGGTCATCGTCCAGTTCAGCCGGTCGGTCGCCCCGCTCACGACGCTCGCCGCACAGTCCAGGGATACCGTCGTGACGTTCGACCCGTCGCTGCACGGAACCGGTGAGTGGCTCAACACGTCGGTCTACCGCTTCACGCCGAGCGACCTCGCGCCATCGACCACCTACCGCCTCCGTATCGCGAAGGGACTCAGCTCCGCCGCCGACGGCGTGTTGCGCGAGGACTTCACCTCGACCTTCACGACGGTGTCACCCGCGGTCGCGACGGTCGTACCGGACGACAACACGCAGTTCGCGAGCCCGACGCAGGACGTGACGATCACGTTCAACCAGGCCATGGACCGTTCGGCGGCGGCCGGCATCGCCGTGCGCGCGCGGGATGGATCCGCGGTGGCCGGGCGCGTCGAGTGGAGCGCCGGCGACACGGTCGCGACGTTCCACCCCTCGGGCCGGCTCGTGCCTGGGGCCACATACCTCGTCGTCGTCGATCCGGGCTTGCGCGGCGCGCGCGGTGGCGTCACGGGCGCGAAGCGCACAACGAGCTTCACCACGGTCCCGCCACCGTCGATCGCACGAACGACGCCGAACGACAGGGAGCAGAACGCCGGACGCTTCGGGGTGTCTATCGCGTTCGCCACCCCGATGGATCCCGCCTCGCTCGAGAACAAGGTGAGCATCGATGGCTTCACACCCGCGGACCTCGAGGGCCGCGTGTTCTCGGGCGAGCAATTCGTCTCGGTGAATATGTCGTTCAAGCCGTCGACGCGCTACATCGTGCGCTTCGCCGCCGGCGCGACAGATCGCTACGGCCAGCCGATGGACGCAGCGGAGTTCGCGTTCACGACCGGCGCGCTGCCGTCGAGCGTGAGCCTGGCGCTGCCCGCGGGCGGCGCGGCCACGTACTCCGCATCGGTCGAGCCGGTCCTGTACTTCCAGGTCACCAATCTGGCGGCGGTGACGTTCACCCTGTACCAGCTGACGCCTGATGAAGGGCGGGCGATGCTTCACGATCCGTCAGGCCTGACCAAGGGCGGCAAGTTCGAGCCGTCGCAGCCGGCTCGGCGCACGTGGACCGCGAACGTCGCGGGCGCGGCGAACACGACGGTGCTCTCCACCACGTCGCTGAGCGGCGGCGGACCGCTCCCGAGGGGCTACTGGTTCGTCCGCACCGACGGGCAGCTCGCGTC
Organism: Candidatus Limnocylindria bacterium; assembly: GCA_038227105.1. Classification (GTDB taxonomy): domain Bacteria; phylum Chloroflexota; class Limnocylindria; order P2-11E; family P2-11E; genus UBA4735. Next base: position 20,641 of record JBBRQB010000022.1, read on the forward strand.
GCAGTTCACGTTCGCGGTGGTCGACACGGTGATCGTGCTGAAGCTCGCGTCGAACGAGCTCCTCGCCTGGGCGCTCGACCACGACACTGGGAAGCCGCTCGCCGGGGTCCCGGTGCGCGCCGCGGGTACCGGCGTCACGCCGGACACCGTGACGACCGACGCGAACGGGCTCGCGTCGTTCACCGTTCCTCCGCTGCTGCTCGGCGCGGCCTTCGATCGGTCGTACCTGCTCTGGGTGGATGCCGGCGGCCGCAGCGGCGTCATGAGCACGCGCTGGAGCCAGAGCGTCTACCCGTACCAGTTCGGGTTGAATGCCGACTACTTCACGCGGCAATGGGTCGGACAGCTCTACTCCGACCGCCCGATCTACCGCCCCGGCGAGACGGTCGAGCTCAAGGCGATCGTTCGCGCGGACGACGACGCGCGGTACAGCGTCCCGCCCGCGGGCACGACGTTCAACATGGTCATCGGGAACGCGCGTGGCCAGACCGTGAGCACGCAGACGCTCACGCCGAACGAGTTCGGCAGCGTCGCAGCGCGCTTCACGCTCCCGAGCGATGCCCCGCTCGGCGATTACTCCGCCACCCTCACGTTGCCAGGCGGCGGCGCGCCCAACGGCTACGCCCTCGCCTTCAATAGCTTCCTCGTCGCCGAATTCAAGGCGCCCGAGTTCCAGGTGAGCGTGACGCCGGGCAGGACGACGTACGTGAATGGCGACAGGATCGAGGCCAAGGCCGCGGCGTCCTTCTTCTTCGGTGGCGCGCTCGCGGGGATGCCGGTGCAATGGTCCGCGCTCGCGGCGCCGTACGCGCTCCAGGTGAAGGGCTTCGAGCGCTATTCCTTCGGCGACTACGACTACTGGCGCGAGTCGGTGCAGTCCAACGCGCTCCGCGCGAGCGGGACCGCGAGGACCGGACCCGATGGCATTGCGTCATTCAGCGTGCCCGCGATGCTGCAGGCGGCCGAGGGCGCGCAGCGGTTCACGCTCTCGGCGACCGTGACCGACGACAACGGCCAGGGCGTCGCCGGCAGCAGCGTCGTGACGGTCCACCCCGCGAGCCTCTACGCCGGTGTGCATCCCGCGCAATACGTGGCGGGTGCCGGCCGCCCGACGACGATCGATGTCGTGAGCGTCGACACGGACGGCGCGATCGCGGGCGGACAGGCCGTGCGCGTGTTGGTGTACGACCGGCAATGGATCACGACGAAGCTCCAGGTGCCCGCGGGCGGCCGCCAGTATCAGAGCCAGCCGAAGGACACGCTCGTCACGGCGCTCGCTGCGACCACCGGCGCCGACGGGCGGGCGAGCCTGCAGGTGACCCCGACCAAGCCAGGGACGCTCCGCATCGTCGTCGAGATCACCGACCCACAGGGCCGGGTCAACCGCTCGGCGACGTACCTGTGGGTATCGGGCAGCGGTGCCGCGAGCTGGCAGACGACCAACGACGACACGTTCAAGCTCGTCGCGGACAAGGACCAGTACCAGCTCGGCGACACCGCCGAGATCCTCGTGCCCGCTCCGTTCGCGGGCGCGACCGCGCTCATCACCGTCGAGCGCGGCAAAGTGATCACGCGCAGCGTGCACGAACTTCCGACGAACAGCGAGCGCATCGCGATCCCGATCACCGACCGGTCCGTGCCGAACGTCTACGTCTCGGTCGTCCTCTATGGTGCGCCGACCGCCGTGGATCCTGTGCCACGTTTCAAGGTCGGGTACGCGCAGCTCTCGGTCTCGACCGACAGTCGTGTGCTCACGGTGACCGCGACACCCGATCGCCCGCAGGCCAAGCCCGGCGACGTGGTGCGCTACAAGATCAGCGTCGCCGACAAGAACGGCAGGGGCGTGCGCTCCGAGGTGTCCGTCTCCGTCGTCGACAAGGCCGTCCTCTCGCTGCAGGACGAGCGTGGGCCGGATGGCCTGCACGCGTTCTGGTTCGAGCGCGGCATCGGCGTCACCACCGCGTCGTCGATGGCGATCTCCGTCAACCGCTGGAACGACGTCGTCGCGGACATGGTCCAGGGCGGCAAGGGCGGCGCGAGCGGTGGTGGCCAGCAGCAGAGCGCGCGACGGGACTTCCGGAACAGCGCGTACTGGACGGCGCAGCTCACCACGGCCGACGACGGCAGCGCGAGCGTCGATGTGACGATGCCGGACAACCTCACCACCTGGCGCATGCAGGTCCGCGCGATCAGCGGCGACACGATGGTGGGGGAGGGAACGAACGAGCTCGTGTCCACCCAGCCGCTCCTGCTGCGCTCCGCGCTGCCGCGCTTCCTCCGCGTCGGCGACAGCCTCGACCTGCGGGTGCTGCTGCGCAACGCGACCAAGACGCCGACGACCGCCCAGGTGACGCTCGCCGCCGACGGCGTCAGCATCAGCGGGGGTCTGACGAAGACCGTGGCCGTCGCGCCGGACCAGTCGGTCATCGTGAGCTGGCCCGCACACGCAGTCGCCGAGGGCACGGCGAAGCTGTCGTTCACCGCGACCGGCACCGGCGGGCTCTCGGACAGCCTCGCACTCCAGCTGCCCGTGACGCTCGACGTCACGCCGGAGACCGTCGCGACGGGTGGCATCGTGACGACGGAGGGCGCGCAGGAGGCGGTCTACCTCCCGCCGTTCGCGATCACGACCCATGGGTCGCTCGACCTGCAGATCCGCTCCGCGCTCGTCGGATCCATGACCGGCGAGCTGCGCAGCCTCGATCCGCGGCCGCTCGAAGGCGCCGAGCGCGTCGCGAGCCGGCTCATTGCGTCGCTCGCCGTGCGCCGCGCGGGGCGGACCGCCAGTGCAGCGACCGTCGACGACAAGCGCATCGCGAGCGATCTCGCCGGACTCGTTGGACGGCAGCGGCCGGACGGCGGATGGTCGTGGTGCGAGGATCCGCGGTGCGCCACCGACCCGAACGTCACCGCCTGGGCCCTGCTTGCGCTCGGCGAGGCACGCCGCGATGGCCTCACGTACGACACGGGCGTGGCGACGCGCGCAGCCGCGTATGCGTCCTCATTCGTGAACCGCGTCACGGATGTCCTAGTGCCGGCCGACCCCTCGCAGAAGGCGTTCCTCCTCGCCGCGCTCTCGAGCGCCGGCGCGACGGGCGCGGCGGTCACGCCGGCACGCGCGCTCTTCGAGCAGCAGCGCACGCAGCTCACCAACACCGGCCGCGCGGCTCTGCTGCTCGCGCTCACCGACGGTGGCGTGACCGGCGACGATCCCCAGGTCCGCTCGCTCCTCAACGACCTTGCCTCGACGTCGCTGCCCACCGCCACCGGCAATCACTGGGAGGACGGCGGCCGGGGCGCCGCGTTCGTCTCGGACACCGGCGCGACCGCGCTCGGTGTGCTCGCGATTACGCGCGTGCAGCCGAGCCACTTCGTCCTGCCGCAGACGGTCCGCTGGCTCGTGATCGCCCGGTCCGCGGAGGGCTGGCGCACCTCGATCGACCGCGCGCTCGGGATCCTCGCGCTGAGCTCGTTCGCCGTGAGCACGGGCGAGCTCGGCGGCGACTACGCCTACGACGTCCTCCTCGACGATCGGTCCGTGCTCGCCGGACAGGTGCAGAAGGGGACCGCACCGGCCGCGGCGGAAAAGGCGCTGCCGCTCGCGATGCTGACGCCCGGCAAGGCGAGCCGGCTGTCGTTCACGCGCGAGTACGGCCGGCCGGGCCGCCTCTATTACACCGTGAACCTCCATTACGTGACGCCGGCCGCGACCGTCGAGGCGCTGAACCGCGGCTTCGCGGTCTCGCACAGCTACTCGCTGATCGATGACCCGAAAACAGCGGTAGCAGCCGTGCACCTCGGCGACACCGTGCGCGTGACGGTCACCGTCATCGTGCCCGCGGACCGCAGCTACGTCGTCGTCGAGGACCTGCTTCCCGCTGGCCTCGAGCCCGTCGACGCGCGGCTCAAGACCGTGGATCCCGCCCTCAAGGCGAAGCTCGACGCCGATCGCGCGTCAGCGTCGCAGCGTCAGGCCGGCGGCTACGTGGCGCCGTGGTTCCGCTGGTACTACAGCCCGTGGCAGCAGGCCGACCTCCGCGACGACCGTGCGGTCCTCTCGGCCGAGCGGCTCCCGAAGGGGGTGTATGAGTACGTCTACTACGCCCGCGCCACCGCGCCCGGTGCATTCTTCGTGGCCCCCGCGCACGCCCAGGAGACGTATTTCCCGGAGGTCTTCGGCCGGAGCGACAGCGGCCGGTTCACGGTCCAGCCCTGACCTGGCGCGCGACCGAACCGCAAGTCGTACCGATGCGGTACTACGTAGGTATGACGTCGATGCGGGATCAGGCGATCGCACCGCTCTCGCGCAGCGACGCGGAGCGGCTGCTCCCGACCCTCTCGATCGGACGGGGCACGCTGGACCGGCGCGTCCTCCGCGCGCGTTGCCTGACGCTCGTCGAGTCGTTCGACGTCGCGTGGTCTGAGCTCTCGGCGTGCCGCGGCCAGGCGAAAGATCCGCTGCTGGCAGCGCGCGTCGCGGTCGATCTGATCCATCTCGCGTATTACCTCGTCCGTTCGGACGAGGTCGTGCCACTGCTGAAGCAGGCCGAGCGCGACGCCGCCGCCGATCCGCTGCTGCTCGCGGAGCTCCGGCTCGCGCTGTCACTCAACCGGACGTCCGCGAACGAGATCACCGCGGCCCTGGCAGAGGCGCGCTGGGGCGAGGATGCGCTCGGCGCGGCACCGCGCGGCCGCGCGAAGGATCTCGTGAGCGCACGGCTCCAGCGGCAGCTCGCGCACCTCCTCGCGCACGCCGGCGACTACGTCGGGTCGCAGGCGGCGGCCGACGCGAACGCGCGATTCGCCGTGAAGGTGGGCGACCCGTGGGAATCGGCATGGGCGACGTACACCGGCGGCTTCGCGCAGTGGTACGCCGGGAAGAATGACGGTGCGGTGGAGGCGTTCGCGAAGGCGGAAGAGGGGCTCCGCTCATATGGCACGTCGGCCTGGCGCTACACCCTCCTGTGCCTGGCGCGCGCCCGGATGGAGCGCGGCGAGATCGCGATAGGCGATCGCCTCGCCCGGCAGAGCACCGCCGGCGGGCCCGAGGACCTGGCGCACATCGCGCTCCTGCGCGGCGAGGCGGAGGTCGCGGAGCGCATCCTCGCGAGGGCACCGAAGGGATTCCCCGCGGACGAGCACTTCCGCGATTTCGTGCGCGGGATCGTGAAGGGGCGGCGCGGCGATCCGCGCGGCGCGGTGCGGCTGCTCGATGAGGTGGGGAAGGAATTCGAAGCGCGCGGGATGAGCCACTGGGCGCTCGGCGCCGGCGTGCACGCCGCATTCAACCGGGACGCCGTCGTCCGCGGCGGCGGGAGCGCGCGGGCCGCGCAGCTCGTGCGCGATATCGCCGATCGGGGCGGCGAGGGATTCGCGTACTACCTCCCCGACGTCGCGGCGTGGCTCGGGCGCGCCGCCGAAGCCGACGGTGCGGCGCGCAGGGTCGCCCGCATCCTGAAAGCGCGGGGCGACGCCGCGCTGCGCCGCGCGACGAGCGATTCCGCGACCGGTATCGCTCCGTCCGCGCTCGATGAGGCGACCTTCTTCCTGCGCGCGGCCGGGCTCACGTGGCGCGAGATCAGCGTGCTGCACGAGATCGAGAAGATCCAGGCGGAGGACCGGCGGATCGAGCGCAGCGAGCTCGCCGCTCGACTGCAGCTCTCGCCCGAGACGCTCCGCGTCCACATCACGCGCATCCGCGCGAAGCTTGACGTCGGCGACCGCCGCGGGGACGCCGTCCTGCTCGATGCCGCGCTCGCGCAGCGGACGAACCTCTAGCCTTCTCACCATGCAGTACCGACGGCTCGGCAGCACCGGCCTTCAGGTCTCGGCCCTCGGTCTCGGGACCAATCAGCTCGGCCGCGTCGTCGACGAAGCCGGCGCGAAGGCGCTCATCGATCAGGCGCAGCAGCTGGGCCTGAACTTCATCGACACGGCCGAGAGCTACGGCGCCGGCGCGTCCGAGGAGCTGCTCGGCAAAGCCCTCGCCGGCTGGCGCGATGAATTCGTCGTCACAACGAAGACAGGCGCCGGGAGCGAGCCCGGCCGCCAGACCGCAAGCGGATCACCCAGCGCCTCGACGCGAGCCTCAGGCGTTTGGCCACCGATTACATCGACCTCTACTACCTTGAGCGCGAACGCCTTCCGGACGATCCGCTTCACCGCGGGCCGCTCGGCGTCCGCGCGGGTGTTCAGCCTGATGGACCGGGCCGCGCCCGAACCCTCGAGCAGGTCGCTGTCGCCCTCGATCTCGCTGCCACGGCGGAAGAACAGCGACGCGTGGTCGCTCATGTGTCTCCCCGCAAACGCCCGCTTGCTTGCGCAGATGCTCCCGACGAACTGCTTGACGACGCATGACGTTTTGGTAACCCGTACTGAATCGCGATTCGGATTCGCGGAAGGCGGTCCGCCGTGGCGCCTCCGCGGGTTCCGGGGTGCGCGCCATGACCCGCGTTTACACGACCGCGTCATTGCGCACCCGCAACGCGGACGTACGGTCGCGGGGTTGGCAGACCCGTTGCCGCTGTGCCGGCTGCCTTTCCCGGACCTGCCGAGCGCGCCGCTCGCCGCGTAGCGAATGGAGATGACACATGGGCATCGCTAACGTCACCGCAGCACCCGGCGCGAAGCGCAAGGTTGCGCGCGTCCGCGCCGCGCGGAAAGCAGTGGACACAAAGGTCATGAAGAAGGCGCGTCAGTCGGCGATCGCGAAGCGCGCGGCGCGGACGAAAGCAACGAACAAGCGGCGCGGCACCTCCAGCTAGCATCCCGCGTCCTGAATAGCGCGGAGTAGATTGGGGCTGTCACTCGGGGGAGTGTCAGAAGTTGGCACCATGTCGCATCTCGCCGAATTCCTCTGCGTCTCTGCCGATCATCGCGCCCACGCGCATCCGTCCGGTGAGCTGCTCAGCGTCCACGAGGGCAAGATCGCGATCTGTCTCGCGGGCGCGGTCTCGGACCACGTGTGGCACGCGACCCCAGGGATCCACTTCGACGAGCGGTTCGAGGCGCGGACCAACACCCGGCGACTCGCCGACCGAGACCATCAGTTCAGCTTCCCGCCGCGCTACGACCCCGAGGCTCCGCACCCGCACTAGCTGCGCGCTACGCAGCGGTCGTCGGCACGAAGTAGGTCGTCGATCCGCACACGCCGCAGAAGCCAAGCACCAGCTCGCGCAGCCCGGTCGCCGCTCCGCCGACCGGCGAGAGCCGAAGGACCATCGTTCGCCCTTCCCGCCCTAACGAACGGATCGGCGGCGCATCCGCGCCACTTTCCGCACATCGCGCCGCGACCGAAGGCGGCGTCCATGCTGGACGCCGCCTTCGTTGGATCGCTGGATCAGGGGCCGGTCGGGGCTACTCGTCGCCGCCCGGCAGCGGCAGAACGGTGAGCTGGAAGTGCATCCCGGCGGCGAAGTGGCCGGGCTCGTTGCAGATCACCATGTAGACGCCGGGTGCCAGATCGAGGCCGAGGCCGCTGAAGCGGCCTGCCGCGATGTCACCGGTCTCGCCGATGTTGCCGTCCTCGGCAACCTTCGTCGGCTGCTCAGGGTTGGCCTGCATGTCCGACGGCGCGAGCTTCGTGTCGAGCACGACGAATTCGTGGGTCACCGCGCCGCTGTTGGTGACACCGAAGACGACCGGCCCGGCGTAGATCGTCTGATCGAGGGTGATGGTCATGTGGTCGTCGAGCGACACGTTCACGGTCGGCTGGATCACCGTGAAGGCGATGCGCATGCCGGCCATGTAGTGGCCGATCTCGTTGCAGATGATCACGTAGCTACCGGGTCCGAGCTGCAGCTCAAGGCCGTTGAAGCGCCCACCGGCGACATCGCCGGTCTCGCCCATGTGGACCTCTTCCGTGACCTTGCCGGCCACGTCCGGGTTCGCCTCGAGCTTGTCAGCGGCCAAGTCGGTCTTGAGCACGACGAGCTCGTGCGTCGACGCGCCGGCGTTCGTGACAAGGAAGCGCACGTACCCGGCCGGCACGGTGTACCGGTCGAGGGTGATGGCCATGGAGTCGGACAAGGTCGCGGAGACGGTGGTGACTGCCGGCGTGCTCTCGGTGGATGGAGCTGTCGTGCCGGCGTTCGCCAGGCTGCCGAAGCCCCCCAGTGCGAGGACGGTGGCGACGAGAACGCTCGCGACGCGAAGTGTGCGATGGGTGAAGGTCTTCATCTCAGGTTCTTCCTCTCTATCTTTCGCTAACGGACGCTGAACGCGATGTGCATGCCAAGGGCGCTGTAGTGGGCGGGCAGGTTGCAGAGCAGGACGTAGCTGCCGGGGCCGAGCGTGAGCGTGAGCGAACTGGTCGCCCCCGGGGCGAGGTTCGCGACCTTGCCGAGGAACCCGGGCTCGACCACCGTGCCGGGGTTGGCCGGGTCCGGTGGAAGGGCGTTCTGCGCGATCGCAGTCTGGAGGACGACGAACTCGTGGCTCGTCGTGCCGCCGTTCCTGACCGTGAAGGTGATCGCCCCGGCGGAGACCGAGGTGGCCGAGAGCCTGATCGACGTGTCCGTGAGGGTGACCGCCACCGGCGTGCCGGGTGCGGGGGGCGCGGGCGTCACGACCGGCGCGCTCATCGGAGCCGGTGCCGTGGTCGGGTCTGGTGCCGTGGTCGGATCCGGTGTCGTGGCCGGCGCTGGCGGCGGGGTCGCTGCGGGTGGGGGTGCAATGGTGGTCACATTGAGCACCGGTGCGGCTGCCGGGGCGACCGTCGCCGCCGCGGGAGCGGCGGTCGGGCTGCCCATCGCGGCCATCTCGGTCGGGCTCATCGTCGCGATCGCCGTTGTGGCGCGGGCCGCGAGGGTGGTCGTCGGGCTCGGCGCGTTCGTCGTGCCGCAGGCGGCCGCAAGCAGCAGTGCTGCGCCGATCGTCAGCATTCGTCCGTTCATCTTTGATCCTCCCTGACCGGCGCGTCCGCGCCCGCCATACAGAAGGAGCGTGGAGCGTGCGGTCGACAGACGGCTGACGGCGGGAGGTCCGAATCTGACAGTTGTCTGACAGCCCGCTCGAGTGCGCGGACTCAGCTCTTCGGGAGCCAGTACCCCACGCCGCGCTTGGTCAGGACGTGACGCGGCGCCGCGGGATCGTCCTCGATCTTGCCGCGCAGGCGCCGGATCGCGGTCTGCAGCAGCGCGGTCTCGCCTTCGAAGCCCTGACCCCACACGCGCCGAAGAAGCTCGTCCTGCACCACGACCCGACCGGCGTTGAGAGCGAGGCGCTCGAGCAGCCGGTACTCACCCGGCGTGAGCTCGATCTCACGCCCGGCCACCGTCGCCCGGTGCTGCGCGTAGTCGATATGGAGATCGCCGAAGTCCGCAGCGGCCGTCTCGGGTCGCCCCGCTTCAGCGCGACGTAACACGGCGTCCACGCGCGCAAGGAGCTCCTCCGCGCTGAATGGCTTCGTCACGTAGTCGTCGGCGCCGATCGCAAGGCCCCGGACCTTCTGCGTCGGCTCGGCCTTCGCGGTCAGCATGATGATCGGCACGTTCGAGTACTCGCGGATGCGGCGGCAGACCTCGTAGCCGTCCATGTCGGGCAGCATGAGATCGAGCATCACGAGGTCGGGGGACTCGAGCTCGACCTGGTTGAGGGCACTGAGTCCGTCGGCCGCCTGCAGCACGCGGTAGCCCCGGCGGCTGAGATTCATCTCCAGCAGCTCGCGATACCGGCGCTCGTCGTCCACGACGAGGACCGTCGTCGTCTTCACGAGGCGGCCGCGATCTCGGCAACGCGCTGCCTCGCGGACGTCCGTGGCGCGATCGGGAGGGTGAATCGGATCGCCGTGCCGCGCGGCGGACCGGACCGATGGTCGGGCGCGGGGCTTTCGGCCCAGATGCGTCCGCCATGCGCGATCACGATGCCCCTGCAGATCGCGAGGCCGAGCCCGGTGCCGCCGATACCGCGAGAGCGCGCGACCTTGCCGCGGTGAAAGCGCTCGAACAGCGTCGGGAGCTCGTCGGCGGGGATGCCAAGACCCTCGTCGATGACGCTCACGACCACCTCGGTGTCGGACGTGGCGGCATGCACCTCGACGTGGCCGCCATCGGGCGAGTACTTGATCGCGTTATCGAGCAGGTTGTACAGGACCTGCCCGATCCGGTGCGTGTCCGCGCCGACGACCGGCAGCGATCGCGGCACCGACGCGTCGAAGCGATGGGTCAGTCCCCGGATCCGGATCCGTTCTACGGCCGAGCGCACGAGGCCGTCGAGCCGCACCGGCTTCGGGCTGACGCTGAGCGATCCAGCGCCGATCTTCGTCATGTCGAGGAGATTGTCGACGAGCTCCTGCAGCTCCTTGCTGGCATCGACCATGACTTGGACGCAGCGCCTGGTCTCCGCCCGGTCGTCGGGCGCGTCGGGCAGGAGCAACGTCGTCCCGTATCCCATGATGAAGCCGAGCGGCGTGCGGAGCTCGTGGGAGACCGTGGACAGGAATTCGTCCTTGAGCCGGTCGACCTCCTCTTCGGCGGAGATGTCCCGCATGACGTGCACGATGCCGGCGAGCTGGCCGCTCTCATCCCGGATCGCCGAGCGCGTGATCGCGAGGGTTACGTCGCGGCCGTCCGGCCTGCGGATCACATCCTTGCTGAGACCGATCTCGAAGCCCGGTGCAAGCAGCGAGCAATCTCGGCCGCACTCCTCGGGTGTCCGGCCTTTCGAGCAGATGAGCTCGCAGCTTCGCCGGCCGAGGACATCCTCGACCCGCGCGCCGGTCAGCTTCGCGGCGGATGGATTGAGCGCCGTGATCTTGAGATCCTTGTCGGTCGTGACGACGGCATCGGCCATCGAGGCAACGATGCCTTCGTACCTGCTCTCCTCCAGCGCGAGCGAGGAGAGCGCCGTTTGGAGCCCGCGGCGCATCTGGTCAAAGGCCTCCGCGAGCTCGCGGACCTCGCCCTCGCCCTCATGCGGGATCGGTGTGCTGAGATCGCCGGCCGCGATGGACCGGCTTGCGGCCGTGAGCGCCCGGATCGGCCGCGCCACGCTCCGGGTCGTGAGCAACACCAGGAGCAGCGCGAGCCCGAGCGTGAGGCCGCCGAAGAGGACGAGCTGTTGCGTCCAGCGATTCGAGTCTGCCGTGAGCTCGGCCTCGGCGCCCCCGAGGGCCAGGCCCCACGCCGCGCTCTTGAGCGAGACGAACGCCATCTCGTGCCGCTGGCCCCGATCGGCCGGGTCGATCGGCCCGACCGGTGCGGTGAGGCCGACCGCGCTTCCATGATGCGCGAGCAGTGGGTCGTAGAAGTCCGGGTGCTCGCCCGGCCCAAGCATGTGCCCGGTCTCGGACGACACGATGACGTTCCCGGCCTGATCGACGAGCTCGGCGTGGCCGGTATTGGCGATGCCGTGCGCGCCGGCAACGAGATCGTCAACGATCCATTCGTCCGGCCGGATCGCCAGGCCGACGACACCGGCCGGCCGGCCGGTGGTGGAAACGACCGGTACCGCGAGGATGACCACCGCGTGACCGCCGAACGACTCGACCCCGGACGCGTACCGAGCCCCATCGACAAGCAGGTCGCGGACATGCGGGTCCGCGAGGACGAAGACGCCTAGCGAGTCCGGTCCCGTGGCCTCGGACCAGCTGACCGCTCCGCTCGCGTCCAACAGGAACGTCCCAGCGACCACGGAGCCAGGTCGGGTGAAGCCGTCCGCGAGCACCTGAGACCGTCTGACCGGATCGGATTGCGTGTCGCGGACGCGCGCCGCCAGCGTCGTGAGGCGATCGAACTGGGACTCGACCTCCGAGTCGATGAATCGCGCGGTCGAGACCGTGAGGCTCGACCACTGATCGATCGTCCGCTGCCGGCCGTCCTGCGCAAGGGCCGCTCCAAGAAGGCCGAACAGGGTGAAGATGCCGGCGAGCCCGAGCAGCACCTGGGCGCCGATCCGCCAGCGCAGCGGCAGGTCCGAGAGACGCTCCGCCAGTCCTCTCCTGCCGATCGTGCCCATCCGGCGAGTCTGCGCGCCGGACCCGCCAACGGAGGGTGCCGTTCGGCTTGGATAGGACTCGGACATGAATGTGCGGGAAGGGCCGAAGGTCCCGAACCTGCGTATCTCGGATCCGAAACCGTGAGTCTGTCGTCGTCGCAGCGTCGTCATGGACAGAACGCAAGCCCCCGGTGGAGGATGCGTCCCCTGGTCGACTCGCCTACAACGTTGACGACGCGGCCCCGGCGGGCGCTCGCCGAGCAGTCGGCGTCCGCGCCGCGTCGCCGATCAGCCCACGGCTAGACGAACCGGTCCGCGACCATCGCAGCGACACCCGCGATGAGCGCCGCGCGCACGACCCGATCGCTCGGGGCGGTGCGGTCGAGCACGAGTCCGAGCGGCAGCGCCGTGAGGAGAAGGTGAGCACCCCGCTCCCGACGTCCTCCGCGCTCACCCAAGGAAGACGGGGTCATCGACATCCATGTTGCCCCCGTTGCTCGCGGTCAGGACGATCCGCCAAGCGACGACCGCAAGGAATGCGGCCGCGGCCCCGACGAGGAACCGCCGGCGCGTACGCGACCAGCTCCAGGCGGCCATGCCGCCAGCGACCACTGCCGCGATGACCACGGCGCTTAGCAGGACCTGTGCGGGTGATGGCTCGTACATCTGCTTTCTCCTCGAGCGGGGCACGCCAGCCGATACCGGCCACCCGACGGGCGCCTACGCGCCGGTCGTCGCTCACCCGCCGCATCACGGTCGGTCGCACGAGCTCGACCACCGGATCATGTGGTTATCTGTCGCCTCGGATCGCGACGTTTCGAACGAACGCGTCGGTCGGCGTGCTCAGCTGAATTCGAGTCAGCCAATCCATTGAGTCAAACCCGACCCTGAGAAGTGTTGAAAACGTTCGGATCTGCTGGGGAGAGAGGATCAGCAGAGAGCATTCATCTGAGTACGTTTGAGCACGAGTAAGGCCGCGCAAGTCAGGCACAAGTCGAAGCAGGAAGGATTCGAGGGAGGAGCAGGCCGCTCTCCTGAAGGGCCTCACCCGCGGTCAGACCCATTGCTCAGCGGAGGCATCGAGCGCGAGACCCACGGCGATGCACCCGTGCAGCTCGCCCGCGACACCATGCCTGGGCACACAATGCAGCGAGCACGGCAGAAGCGGGACCTCGTCGGCGCCGGAGGATTCACGCGGCCTGTGAATGTCAGCAATCTCCCCGATGATCGACGCACACTGATGGCGCCCGACGTCGAGAACGCGGGTTGGCGGGGGTCCAATCACCGCAGCACCGAAGCCTTCACGCAGTTCGCCAAGCCGTTCTTCCAGGGTTTCCCGAGTGCGAAGCCGAGATCACCTCATGATCGTCAACTTATAGATCACGTTGTGGGCCCGGTCCGAGAGGAACAGGTTGCCCGCAGCATCGACCTTGATGTTCCCAGGGCTCCGGCCCGGCTCAGTGAACTCGAACACTGTCGACACCACCCCTTCCGACGTGATCTTGCGGACCCGCCGATTGCCGGCGTCCATCACAAAGAGGTTGCCTGCGGGGTCCGTAATCACGCCCAGAATGTCGCTGGAGAATTGAGCCTGACTCGCAGGGCCGTCCAAGAAGCCGGGCACGCCGGTACCCGCAACAGTTGACACTCTGCCGTCCGGGGCGATCTTGCGAATCCGGTTATCGCCGGTGTCCAAGATGTACACGTTGCCGACCGCGTCCACACCGCCTCCACGCATCGGAGCATTGAACTCGGCGACGCTGGCCGGTCCGTCAACGTGGCCCCGGCGGCCGGTGCCGGCGTAGGTGCTAACGACGCCGCTCGGCGTGATCTTGCGGACGACGTTATTGCTCGCATCGGGGACGTAGAGCGTCCCGTCCGGAGCGGAGATGACGGCGCCCGTGGATGAGAACCGTGCAGCCGTCCCGATGCCATCGACGTAGCCCGCCTGGCCCGACCCGGCGAGCGTCGAGACCGTTCCCGATGGACTGATCGCGCGTATGCGCAAGTTCCCCGCATCACCGACGTACACGGTGCCGTCGGGAACCACGGTCACCGCGTTCGGGCTCGAGAACTGGGCGTCGGCGCTCTGCCCATCCGCGAAGCCAGTGACGCCCGATCCGGCGAGATCGACGATCAGGCCAGAGGTCGAGATCAGGCGGATCCGGTTGTTGCCGGTATCGGCGACGTATAGCGTCCCCCCGGCGTCGACGGCAAGGCCAAACTGCCCCGCGAACCGGGCGCTCAGGGCCGGCCCATTGATGTGCCCGCTCTGCCCGTCGCCGGCATAGATGGCGAGGGTCGCCTTCGGCGCGGGAGACGAGGTCGGTGCAAGAGACGAGGTCGGTCCAGTGAGCGTCCTCAGCGCAACGACGGCGACCAGCACAGCGATGGATACGCCAACAGCGGCGAGCAACGCGAGACGGGGCATCTGAGGAGGCCCTGCATCTGCTCCCATCGGGCTCGACGCGGTGGCTGGGACGACCGGATCGGTCCACCCCCGCTCGCGAAGTATTTCGGCCACAGCGGCCACTGCCGCCTCGTGCTCGCGGTAGTACTGACTTCGACTGATAGACAAGCGGCGGCCGACCTCTGCCGCATCGAGCCCCTCGACGTACCGCAAGGTCAGGACGTGATAGCGCCTCCAGGTTCGGCTGGACGGATCGACCTGAGTGGCAGGTCGCAGAGCCTCGATGGCGGTCGTCAGTTCTGTGCGGAGCGCTGCCGGACCTCCTGGGTTGCCGGCGAGGGGGTGCGCTCGGAGGGCGACGGGATCGTGCAGTCGCGAGAGCGCATCACCGACCTGCCTCGCAAGCTCCGCATGCGTCACGCGTATCGATCCGCACGAGCGTGGGACGTCTCCGGCACAGGCATGGGAATTCTCTGAGACAAGACCCCTCGACGCAAGTGTGGCCGCCTGCGCCTACTGCCCGAGCGACCGACAGAAAGCACCAGGGAGGCATGACGTGTATCAAGCCACACCCATCGCACTGCGACGGACCGCCGCTGTCCTGCTCGATCGGGGATTCAGGTATCGCCCGCGCAGAGGAGCAAAGACGATGCGACGCTGGTCGGTGCTCGCATCCGCGCTCCTTCTCGGTATCGCCTGCACCGCGCCGCCCGCCGCGCAGCCGGCGCCGAGCACTGCTGCGCCTGCTCTGGCCAGTCCGATGGCAACTCCACTCGTCGCGCCAGCAGAGATCGTGGCGTCCGGACGCCTACGAGTGGCGATCGTTGGGACTGAACTCGGCCTCAGCGCGAAGAACGCGACCACCGGCGAACTCACGGGCGTGAACGTCGAGATCGGCCGTGAGCTCGCGAGGCGCTTCGGTGTCACCTTCGTCGCCGTCGATGTCACGAGCTACCCGGCGATGGCGGCAGCGGTCAAGGCTGGCAGTGCTGACATGGGCATCGTGAGCCCGCTGCCGGAGCGCGAGGCAGACTTCGACTTCACGCCTGGCGTCGTCGAGATCGACCTGACGTATCTCGTGCCCTCAGGCGCCACAGTGAAAAGCGCAGCGGATGCCGACAGAACCGGGGTGCGCATCGTCGTGCGGAAAGGCACCTCGGTCGACGCGGCCCTGTCGCAGAGTGTGAAGCTGGCCCAGATCGTCCGCGCCGAGGGGACGCTCGACGACGCGTTTACAGCTATGCGGGCCGGCAGCGGCGATATCCTCGCTGGCGCGCGGCCGAATCTCCTTCCGCTGATCGGGAAGCTGCCCGGTTCGACCATCGTGGCCGACCGATTCGGCGTCACCCCGTTCGCGTTGGCCATCCCAAAGAGCAAGGCCGATCTGCTGCGCGCGGCCAATCAGTTCGCGAGGGAGGTCAAGGCGAGCGACTTCGTGAAGCAGGCGATCGCGCGGGCTGGCGCTCAGGGAGTGCAGCCGACCCCGCCCTGAGCAGATCGTCGCCAATCAGAACTTCGCTGAGCCTCGCGACGCGGGGTTTGCAGTCTCATCGCACGGAGTCTGGGCATCCATTTGGAGGATGGACGGCTGCGGACTCGTGCGGGCGGCTGCGGACTATCCGCGGTGCCCGTTCAAGGAAGGGGGCATGGTCCGATCCCATGCGGCTGGCGCGTTTGCCTACGATTTTCATGTCCTCGCTGAGTCAGGAAGGATTCATTCGGCGTAGGAAAGATTCGACCGTGCAGTTTCCCGATGGAATCTGCATCGGGCTGGGGAGAGAGGATTCGAACCTCTGATTGGCTGATCCAGAATCTAACTAGCGAGTTTTCGTCGTTCTAGAGAGACTTGAGCACGAGGGCGAACGGTGAGCGGTCCCAAAGCGACAGGGTGTTAGAGGGTTTGTTCGTGGGACATCCAGTGAGTGATCCGAGAAAAGCGACGCGCCGCCTCGTAGCGGCGCGTCGCGTGTTTGCTAGCCCGGCAGTCCGGTCTACGCGGCCTCAACAGCAATGCGATTTCCGGGCGTCTGCTGATAGGTGAATTCTTTGACCCAATCGGTCGCACTACCAGCCGTCTGAAGGCGGCCTGAACTGATAAGCGCCCGGTCTTCCTGCTCGAGTCGCTCGATGATCCACGCACGCAACAGCGACGTGTAGCCGACTGAGTGTGAGTGCGCAATGCGACGAAGGCGCTGAGCGTGCTCTGAATCAAGCCGAACGGTCACCTGGGATCCGAGCGTTTCACGCTTAGTTCCGCTGGCCTCAGGCACTGTTTCCCAGGCCGAGTCGTCGAGTAGCTCTCGATCCAGCTGCTCAGCCAACTTCTTCTCGTCGTCTTTGGTCATTCCTACCTCCCGAAACGCGACGTCAAAAGGACAGTAGTTGTCGTCATCTACAGGTCAAACGCGGTGACAGCGCGAAGAATGCCAGCCGCTTCGTCCTTCCAGCAAACCGCAACACGCAGGGCTCGGCCGGTTACAGGGTCCTTGCCGAGCATCATCCACACACCCGCACGGCCCTTCTTGTTTCGGCGGAAGACCGGGCGGTTCTCGAACAGTCGTTCGATTTGGTCCGCGTAGATGTCGCGCTGGGCGAGCTTCTCCTCGTTGCCCTCGTCCCAGTCAAAGGCGACAGCCGTTCGCGGATCCCGCACCTATTGAACACCGTTCCCTTTGTACTACACTCTGCAGTGCGATGAAGCATACAGGATGGTATCAGGCATGAAAGTCAATGCGTTCTTCGTAGCGGACCACGCAGAGGCCATCAACGGAAAGCTATATGTCACGGGGGGTTGCTGGGATCGGATCTTCGCCCCGGTGATTCCTGCCATTCACAACCACCTTTCGATTGTGTTCTCGATAACCGTGCCCTGGACCGCTACGAACGAGAAGCATCAGTTGGAAATTGTGCTTGAGGATGCGGATGGTGCGTCATTGCTCCCTTCGGAGATTAAGGGCGAGTTCGAGGTCGGTCGCCCACCCGGATGGCGGCCAGGTGATGACGCAACGATGGTCGGCGTGTTCAACATCAACGGTCTCAAGTTCGAAAAAGCGGGCCGCCATGCGTTCGTGCTGAAGATCGATGGACAGGATGTCGCGCGTACGGGCCTCGACGTGCAACAGGTCCCGGTGGCGACCATGACGGGTTGATGTACGGGAGTGTCAAGGTTCAAAGAGCTTGGGTGAGATTGGGGGTGCTGTGAAGTGATTCGAGAGTACGAAGCCGTCCAGAAGGCTGATCCTCAAGTTCTAGCGCAGACGTTGACTGACGCCGAGCGCGATGGATGGGAAGTCGTCGCGGTGACTCAAGGGCCTGGTCTGAATCGCCCTGGGTTTGATGGAGACTCCGCCGCTTTGATTCACGCTGCGGGCATCGCCGGCTGCTGAGCGTAGTAGCGGGACTCGAACTCGGCGGGCGGGGTGTCGTTGCAGGCGCCGTGGAGCCGGCGGTGGTTCCACC
>JBBRQB010000023.1:0-38013 GCA_038227105.1 Candidatus Limnocylindria bacterium
CGACACCCTGATCTTCGACTTCAGCCTCCCGGTCGGCGCGGGCAACACCTTCCAGAACCTGTCGCAGGACTTCACGATCACCTACACCGCCACCCAGCTGGCCGGCACCGCCCGCTAGCTCCCGCACCGCCCTCCAACGCAGCCACGCCCCGTCAGCCTTCTGACGGGGCGTGGCTGTTTGTTAGGGTCGACGCGGTGACAGCCGACCTCCTCGACAAGCTCCTCATCAAGCCGGACATGACGGTGCTGCTCCTGAACGCGCCCATCGGGTACGGGAAGAAGCTCGAGCCGCTTCCAGCCGGCACGACGGTGACCGACAAGCGCGGCAAGGACGCCGACGTCGTCATCGCGTTCGTCCGCGACAGCGCCGAGCTCAAGCGGCTGGCCACGTCGTTCGGCTCCCTCGAGGAGGACGCGGTCCTCTGGGTCTGCTACCTCACAGGCGGCGAGAAGGCCGGCACCGACCTGGACCGGGACATCCTCAATGCTGCGATGGAGAAGCACGAGCTCGTCGGTGTCTCGCTCGTCGCCTTCGACGACAAGTGGTCCGCCATGCGTTTCCGGGCTCCCGAGGACGTCGGGAGCTAACATTCGGGCAGCGCGAAGACGCGGACACCGCCCACGCGACGCGACCGCGAAGCGAGCCGGGAGAGTGGAAGCCGGTGCGGGACAGCGCGAGGGAGACCACCGCCGAGCGCAGACGCAAAGAGCGCCCTGGTCATGACCGCAGCATTGAACGGACGCGGTCACGAGTGGGGAAGCTGGGTGGAACCGCGAGAGTGATCTCGTCCCAGTGATGGCCACATCACGAGGAGGACGAGCATGGCGAAAACGGACGCGAACAAGATGAGCCGCAAACCCGACCACGGACCCGATGACCTCTACGCCCTGCGCCATTCGACTGCCCACGTGATGGCGGGCGCGGTTCTCGAGCTGTTCCCTGAGGCGAAGTTCGGCTTCGGGCCACCCGTGACCGACGGCTTCTACTACGACTTCGACCTGCCACGCGCACTCCAGCCCGACGATCTCGAGAAGATCGAGGAGCGCATGCGCGCAATGGTGAAGAAGGACGTCCCGTTCGAGCGGAACGAGATGGATGTGCCGCAGGCGCTCGAGTTCTTCGGCAAGAAGCAGCAGGACTACAAGGTCGACCAGATCCAGAAGCTCGACGAGACCATCGAGAACGGGACGGTCGGGATCTACACGCACGACGACTTCGTCGACCTCTGCCGGGGGCCGCACGTCGAGCGCACCGGCAAGATCGGTCCATTCAAGCTCATGTCCATCGCCGGCGCGTATTGGCGCGGCGACGAACACAACGCGCAGCTGCAGCGCATCTACGGGACCGTGTGGCCCGATCAGAAGCAGCTGGACGCGTACCTCGAGCGGCTGAAGGAGATCGAGCGCCGTGACCACCGCGTGCTCGGGCGCGACCTTGAGCTCTTCCGCATCGACGAGGAGCTCGGGAGCGGACTCGTGCTGTGGCTGCCGAATCTCTCCATCGTCCGGGAGGAGCTGGAGGACTGGTGGCGCGCCGAGCATCGCAAGCGCGGCTACACGCTCGTGTACACGCCGCACATCGCGAACGAGAGGATCTACGAGCGGTCCGGCCACCTCGAGAAGTACGGCGAGAACATGTATGGCCCACTGCTTCTGGATGAGGGCACGCAGAAGTTCTGGATCAAGCCGATGAACTGCCCGGGCCACATCAAGGTGTTCCAGTCAAAGATCCACTCGTACCGCGAGCTGCCGCTGCGCATCGGTGAGCTCGGCACGGTCTACCGCTACGAGCGCGGTGGCGCGCTGCACGGGATGCTGCGCGTCCGCGGGTTCACCCAGGACGACTCGCATCTGTTCTGCACGTGGGATCAGGCACAGGCCGAGATCGGCAAGGTCTTTGACCTCGCGATGGAGTTCCTTCGGATCTTCGGCTACACGGACCCGGCGATCTACCTCGCGACCCGTCCCGAGAAGCGCTTGGGCAGCGACGACCTCTGGGACAAGGCCGAGGACGCCCTTCGTCAGGCGCTCGGCGAGCGCGAAGTGCCATACAAGATCGACGAGGGCGGCGGCGTCTTCTATGCGCCGAAGATCGACATCAAGATGCGCGACGCCATCGGGCGTGAGTGGCAGGGCCCGACGATCCAGATCGATCTCAACCTGCCCGAGCGGTTCGACGTCACGTTCGTGAACGACCAGGGCCAGCGCGAGCGGGCGGTCATGATCCATCGCGTGCTCTTCGGCAGCCTCGAGCGGTTCGTCGGCGGGCTCATCGAGCACTACGCCGGCAACTTCCCGCTGTGGCTCGCCTGGGAGCAGGTCGCGATCATCCCGGTCCGCGAGACCGCTCGGCCGTATGCCGAGGAGATCGCGGCCATCCTCCGGGAGCGTGGCCTGCGTGTCCACCTGGATGCCCAGCCCGGCGACATGCGCTCCCGCATCAAGGAGGCGACGGAACGGAAGGCGAACTACATCTTCGTCGTCGGTGACCGCGAGGCCGATGCCCGACAGGTCTCGGTGCGCCGCCGCGGCTCGCGTGAGGAAGAACGAGGCGTCGCGCTGGACGCGATCATCGAGCGGCTCGTCGCGGAGCGCGACAGCAAGCAGCTGCCCGCTGACTTCGTCCGACCGGCGGGCTCTCCGACCCTTATGGCCGACGCGTGACGTTGCCGACGCTGCGAGGATCTGGCGTCGTGCTGCGTCCACTGACGATGGCCGACCTCCCGCACCTCGTACGGTGGGGGAGCGGTCCCGAGTTTCGCTGGCAGCAGTGGGGCCTGCAGCCGGGTCAGTTCCTCGAGCCCGACGCGCGGAAGTGGATCGAGTTCATGACCCGGGACGGCGAGTCCGGGGCCTGGGTCATCGAACACGGCGGCACACCCGTCGGGTTCGCGAACTTCCGGGACCTCAAGCCGAAGGGCAAGAGCTGCGAGGTCGGGATCGGCATCGGTGAGCCGGGACTCTGGGGCAAGCACCTGGGCCGCGAGGCGCTTGGGCTCGAGGTGACGTACCTCCAGGGCGAGCTCGGCATGCATCGCATCGGGCTGAGCGTCATCGCGCACAACGACCGGGCCATCTGGATGTACAAGAGCCTGGGCTTCGTCGTCGAAGGGATCGAGCGTGACGGGATCGGCCGAGACGGCCTGTTCCTCGACGACGTGAAGATGGGCCTGGTCCAGGGAAGGCCGCGACCGGAGTTCGACCCCCGCCCGGTGACGCTCGGGGGGGCCCACGTGCGCCTGGAGCCGCTGCGCATGGAGCACGCGCCAGCGCTCTTCGCTGCCGCGGACGAGGACGACATCTGGACCCTCATGGTCCCGCGGCCGCGGGGGCTCGCGGGCTACGAGACATACATCCGCTGGGCGCTCGACCAGACGATCCTCGGCCAGCAGCTGCCGTTCGCCGTCATCCGCAAGAGCGACGGCGAGCTCGTGGGAACGACGCGGTACGCGCACATCGACCCGCCGAACCGCACGATCGAGATCGGGTACACGCTGTACGGAAAGGGGGCGCGCCGTACCGCGATCAACACCGAGTCGAAGTACCTCTTGCTGACCCATGCGTTCGAGACGCTGCGCGCGATCCGGGTATGGCTCCAGACCGACAAGCGCAACGAGCGTTCACAGAACGCGATGGCCAGGCTTGGTGCCGTGCGCGAGGGCGAGCTGCGAAACGAGCGCATCCTCGCCGACGGCAGGCTCCGGACGAGCGTCGTGTTCGCGGTCACGCAGGAGGATTGGCCGCAGGTGAAGCAGCGGCTGGAGGGCTTCCTCGGCAGGTGATATCCTTTCGGTCTGATCAAGACGTCTTCTAACGGAGCGGAGTGAGCCAATAGCTCCCGAGCTCCGCATCAACGACCAGATCCGAGTCCCCACCGTCCGCCTCATCGGCGCCGACGGGTCCCAGCTGGGCGTCGTCCCGACCCCGCGTGCGCTTGCCCTCGCTCAGAGCGAGGGGTGGGATCTCGTCGAGATCGCCCCCAACGCGCAGCCGCCCGTGGCGAAGATCCTCGATTTCGGGAAGTACCGCTACGAGGAGCAGCAGAAGCAGAAGGACGCCAAGAAGAAGCAGAAGGCCGTCATCTGGAAAGAGATCCGGATGGCCCCGAAGATCGACGACCACGACATCGAGACGAAGATCAAGGCCGCTTCCCGCTTCCTCGACGAGGGCGACAAGCTCAAGGTCACCGTCCGCTTCCGCGGTCGTGAGATGGCCCACCCGGACCGCGGCCGCGCGCTCCTCATGGCGGTCGGTGACCGGCTCAAGGACCACGGCGTCATCGAGCGCATGCCCCTGCTCGAGGGGCGCCAGATGATCATGGTCATGAACCCGGTCCGGACCCCGCAGATCCAGAACGCTCCTGGTGGCGGGCCGCTCCCTGCTGCTCCCGCTCAGGCGGGGTCTGTAGCACCGGCGGCGCCATTGGCTCAGCCGGCCAGCTCGCCGTCTGCGCCCGCGTCGCGTCCAGCTGGTCCCGTGCCGGCGGCTCAACGGCCGTCTTCGCCAACGACGCCACCGGCTCGATCACCGCGCTTGGCGCCGCCCGCAGCCGCGCCAACGTCGGTTCCTCCTGGGATTCGTCCTGGACCTTCGACGCCCACCGTGTCTACTCCAGCAGCCAAGGCGAGCGCCGCTCCAGCAGCAGCTGCGCCCGCTCCGCTGGCACCAAGTCGTCCTTCGACAGGGAATCGCGTACAGTAGTCATCCCACGACGTCGAAGGAGCGGATATCACTGTGCCCAAGCTCAAGAGCCACAGCGGCGCGAAGAAGCGCTTCAAGATCACGGGATCGGGCAAGATCGCCCGGGCCAAGGCCTTCAAGGGCCACTTGAACGCGCATAAGTCGCCGTCCCGTAAGCGCCGCCACGCCGGCAAGGGCGTCGTGGATCGCGCCGACATGAAGCAGGTGCGCAAGCTCCTGCCGAACCTGGGGAAATAACGAATGTCACGGGTGAAGCGCGGCGTTGCCGCGCACAAGAAGCACAAGCGTCTGCTCAATGAGGCCGAGGGCCGCCGGGGCGCGAAGCGCAAGCTCGTCCGTCCGGCGCGCGAGGCCGCGATCCACGCGATGTCCTACGCGTACCGCGACCGGCGTGCCAAGAAGGCGCAGTTCCGGGCGCTGTGGATCGCCCGCATCAACGCCGCGTCCCGTGAAGGTGGCGTGTCGTACAGCCGGCTCATGGCGGCGCTCCGCGTCGCGGGCGTCGACCTCGACCGCAAGATCCTCGCGGACATGGCCGTCAACGACCCGAAGATCTTCCGTCACTATGTCGATCTGGTGCGCGAGAACAAGCTCAAGGCGGCGACGCCGACCAGCTGATACGGCGAAATGGAGAGCAGTACCGCAAGGTCGCTCGACAGGGATGACCGGCATACGTACTGAGAGCCGGTCGCGAGAGGGACAGCGGGAATTCACTCCACAGCCGACCGGCAGGAAAGCCGGTCCGGGACGAGCCCGATAACGCTCGAAACGAAGTGTCGGCCGCGACGTGCGACCGGAACACGGGTGGTACCACGGAGGTCAGCCTTCGTCCCGAGCGGACGAAGGCTTTTTGTTTGCCTCCATCTGAGCCAGATGAGCCAGATGGAGGTGGAGGAGCGCGATGACGAGCACTGACGAGCTGGCGGAGCTGGTGCGACGCGCGCTGCGAGAGATCGCGGACGCGCCGGACGCGGCCGCCCTCGATGCAGTGCGCGTGCGCTACCTCGGCCGTAAGGACGGCGAGTTCACCCGTCGCTTGAAGGACCTCGCGGCGCTGCCCGCCGCCGAGAAGCCCGCTGCCGGCGCGGCTATCAATACCGCCAAAACGGAGCTGGAGGCCGCGCTCGCCGAACGGGATCGCGCGATCCGGATGCGCTCGCTCGAGTCGAGCCTTGCGGGCGATGCGCTCGACCTCACGCTGCCGGGCCGGCCGGTGCGGCTCGGCCGGATGCACCCGATCTCGCGGACGATCCGGGACATCACCCGCATCTTTCTCAGCATGGGGTTCGAGGCGGTCGAGGGCCCCGAGATCGAGTGGGACTACTACAACTTCGAGGCCCTCAACATCCCCGCGGGCCATCCGGCTCGCGACAAGTTCAACACCCTCTGGGTCGCTGACGACTCGCTCGTCGCGGGCGAGGTCGCGGGTACGGCCAGCGGCGGCGGATCGACGCGCGTGGCGCGCTCGGGCCGAGACATGGGTCCAATGCTCTTCCGAACGCACACATCGCCGATGCAGATCCGGACGATGGAGCAGCGGAAGCCGCCGGTCCGCGTCGTCGTACCGGGGCGCTGCTACCGCTTCGAGGCGACCGACGCGACACACGAGAGCGTCTTCTTCCAGTACGAGGGGCTTGCCATCGACGAGAAGCTGAGCATGGCCGACCTCAAGGGCGTGCTGTACAGCTTCGCCCGGCAGCTCTTCGGCGGCGAGCGCAAGGTCCGGTTCCGTCCGGACTACTTCCCGTTCACGGAGCCGTCGGCCGAGATCGCATTCGACTGCTTCGTGTGTGACGGCGCGGGCGTGACCAATAGCGGCCGGTGCGCGACGTGCGCGGGCGCCGGATGGATCGAGGCCGCCGGCTGCGGCATGGTCCACCCCGATGCGCTGAGGCGTGTCGGCTACGACCCTGCCGAGCATCAGGGCTTCGCGTTCGGCGGCGGCGTCGAGCGCCTCGCCATGCTGCTCACCGGGACGCCGGACATCCGGCTGTTCCACCAGAACGACCTGCGCTACCTGGAGTCGGTCTAGCTCATGCCAACGATGCGGGCGCCGCTGTCGTGGCTGAAGGAGTACGCGGACGCGCGCGGGTCGGTCGACGAGCTCGCCCGGCAGCTCCACATGAGCGGGACGGAGATCGACCGGGTCGAGCGGCCCGGCGGCGGCTGGGAGCACGTGTGGGTCGGCCGCATCGCCGCGCTCGAGAAGCATCCGAACGCCGACAAGCTCCAGCTCGCGACCGTCGAGTACGGCGAGGGCCGCACGAAGACGGTGGTCACGGGTGCGACGAACATCAGCGCGGGTGACGTCGTCCCGTACGCCGAGGTCGGCGCGCGGCTCCGCGACGGTCATGCCGACGACGTCGCCTGGATCACGCTCGAGCCGAAGAAGATGCGCGGCATCATGAGCGAGGGCATGGTCTGCTCCGCCAAGGAGCTCGGCCTCGGCGAGGATCACGAGGGCATCCTGATCCTGGATAAGGCGCTCGCGGTCGGGCAGCCGCTCGCCGATGCGCTTGGGGATCCGGTCCTCGTCGCGGAGCTCCAGCCGAACCGGCCGGACTGCATGGGGATCGTCGGGATCGCTCGCGAGCTCGCGGCGGTCCAGCGCGTCGCGCTGCGCGAGCCCAAGACCGCCAGGCTCGGCACCGGTCTCGATCCGAAGCGCCTGACGGTCCGCATCGAAGACCCCGAGGGCTGCCGTCGCTTCGGCGCCGCGTACCTTGAGAACGTGACGATCGGCCCATCGCCCGCCTGGATGCAGGAGCGTCTCGTGGCCGTGGGCATGCGGCCCATCCACAACGCCGTCGACATCACGAACTACGTCATGCTCGAGCTCGGACAGCCGCTGCACGCGTACGACGCCGACCGTCTCACGGGCGCGACGCTCGTTGCGCGCCGGGCGCGCGCCGGCGAGTCGATCAAGACGCTCGACAATGTGGACCGGCTCCTCTCGCCCGACACCCTCGTCATTGCGGACGAGCACCGTGCCCTCGGGATCGCTGGGATCCTTGGCGGAGAGGACTCGGAGATCCGCCCCACGACGACGCGCATCGCGCTCGAGGCCGCGAGCTTCGAGCCGCGGGGCATCGACCGCACAGCGCAGAAGCTCGGACTTTCGCAGCAGAGCGCCGCCAGCGCGCGCTTCCGACTGAACCTGAGCCCGGAGCTCGTGCCGCTCGCGCTCGCGCGCGCGGTCCAGCTGCTCGTCGAGCACGCCGGGGCGACGCTCGTCGGCGCGACCGACGTGTACCCGACGCCGCGGCCGCGTCCGAACATCCGACTGCACTTCAGCGACGTGCCGCGGATCCTCGGCGTCGAGATCCCACGCGAGGAGTCGCTCGATGCGCTCGCGCGTCTCGGCTTCCAGTACGCCGAGTCCGGCGACACGCTGGTGGTCACGCCGCCCGCGATCCGCACCGACATCGGCATCACCGAAGACGTGGTCGAAGAGATCGCGCGCATCGTCGGCTACGACCGCATCCCGGTCCGCATCCCCGACGGCCCCCTGCCACTGCACGAGCGGCATCCGCTCGAGGAGCTGCGCGAGACGGTGCGTGACCGGCTGGTCGGGTTCGGGCTGCAGGAGACCGTGTCGTATTCGCTCATCGATCCCGACTGG
Organism: Candidatus Limnocylindria bacterium; assembly: GCA_038227105.1. Classification (GTDB taxonomy): domain Bacteria; phylum Chloroflexota; class Limnocylindria; order P2-11E; family P2-11E; genus UBA4735. The sequence continues at coordinate 8,324 of JBBRQB010000023.1, forward strand.
CTCGTGCGTCTGAGCCCGGATGGCGTCCCGGTGGCCGCGGAGCCCCTGCGGGTGCAGAACCCGACGTCGGTTGACCAGTCGGCGGCGCGGACCACGCTCCGCGCGAGCCTCTTCGACACCGCGGCCCGGAACCTGAAGCACCGCGACGGCTTCGGCATCTTCGAGATCGCGCCGGTGTACCTGCCGCGCGCCGGCGATCTTCCCGAGGAGCGGTGGACCGTGGCGATCCTGCTCGCGGGGACGGCGGACCAGCAGTCCTGGGTCACGAAGCCCCGCGATTGGGACGTGTACGACGCTCGCGGGCTCATCCTCGGGCTTCACCGGGCGCTTGGCGTCGGCTCCGCCCGCGGCGAGCGCAGCACCGGCGCCGCGGGCCTCCACCCGGGCAGGTCGGTCCAGATCACCGTTGAGGGGCGCCCCGCTGTCGTCTACGGCCAGGTCGACCCGCGCGTCGCTGAGCGGTGGGAGCTTCCTGCCGCGACGTTCGTTGCGGAGCTCGACCTGCAGATCCTGCTCGAGGATCTCCGGCTGCCGGCGGCGGTCATCCCGCCGCGATTCCCGGCCGCGCTGCGGGACGTCGCGTTCGTCGTCGAGGAGAAGGTCCCGTACGGCGATGTCGCGGGCGAGGTCCGGACCTCCGCGAAGGACGTGCTGGAGTCCGTGACGCTGCTCGACGTGTACCGCGGACCGCAGGTCGGCGAGGGCAAGAAGTCCTTCGCACTCCGCCTCGTGCTCCGCTCAGCGACGGGAACGCTCACCGACGCCGAGGTGGAGCGGGTCACCAAGCGGATCGAGGGCCGCGTACTGCACAAGCTGGGTGGGGTCCTGCGGGGCTGAGCCGCCCGTCGCGCATCGGTCCCCGGCTCCCGCGCACCTTCTACGCCCGCCCGACGCGCGTGGTGGCTCGCGCACTGCTCGGCAAGATCCTCGTGCTCGGTGACCGTGCGGTCCGGATCGTCGAGACCGAGGCATACCTGGGTCAGCGGGATCCCGCGTCACACGCCTTCCGCGGGCAGACCGCGCGGACCGCGCCGATGTTCGGGCCTGCGGGGCACAGCTACGTGTACCTCTCGCATGGCATGTATCCCTGCATGAACGTCGTGACCGAGCGACCCGGGATCGCCGGCGCGGTGCTGCTCCGCGGCGCCGAGCCCGTCGGCGGCGTCCCCGAGGATGCGCGTCGACTCGCGGGTCCGGGCCTACTCTGCCTCGCGATGGGCATCACGACCGCGCACACCGATCTCGACCTCATCCGGTCCCGGCTGGCGATCCGCGACGCACCGGCCGTCTCCCCACGCGCGATCTCGACCGGACCGCGCATCGGCATCGCGGACAGCGACACGGTTGCAGCGCGGTGGCGCTACTGGATCACCGGCTCGCCGGGGGTCTCGCAGCGATGACGAGCGAGAAGACCCTCGGCACGCTCGAGTTCACCACGGTGCGAGAGATGCTCGCAGAGCGGACGTCCTTCGCGCCGGGCCACGAGCGTGCCCTCGCGCTCGCGCCCGAGACCGACATTGCGATCGCGGAGCGGCTCCAGGACGAGACCGCGGCGGCGAAGGCGCTGGTCCGGGCGAAGCCGGCGTCTGGGTTGCGCGGCGCGCAGGACATCCGTGACCCGCTGCGCCGTGCGGATCTGGGCGGCATCCTCGACCCCGAGCAGCTCCTCGCCATCGCATCCACCGTCCGCGCGGCGCAGGCGCTGTTCGGCGAGATCCATGACTACCCGCCGCTCGCGGCGCGGGCGCGGTTCGCACGGCCCCCGAGCACGCTCGCCGACGCGATCGAGCACGCGATCGGCGGCACCGGCGAGGTCCTCGATCGCGCGAGCGTGGCCCTGGCGTCGGCGCGCAACGAGCTGCGCTCGGCCCAGGCAGGCTTGCAGCGCCGGCTCGACGGCCTCTTGCGGTCGGACCTCGCGCGGTATCTCCAGGACCCGATCGTCACGCAGCGCGGCGGCCGCTATGTCGTCCCGGTGAAGTCGGAGTACCGGGGAGCGGTCAAGGGCATCGTCCACGACCAGTCGGCGAGCGGCGCCACGGTCTTCATCGAGCCGCTCGAGGTCCTTGAGGCGAACAACCGCGTCCGCGAGGCCGAGCTTGCGGAGCATCAGGAGGTCCAGCGCATCCTCGATGGCCTCTCGCGCGCCGCGGAGAAGGCGAGCGAGGATCTCCACGCCGTCCTCGAGGCGCTCGCCGGGCTCGACGTGATCTTCGCGAAGTCCCAGCTGGCCGACGCACTGGGGAGCGAGCGTCCATCGCTCAACACGGATGGCACGCTCGACCTCATCGCGGCACGCCATCCGCTGCTCATCGAGCGCGGCACGCCGGTGGTACCGATCGACGTCCAGCTCGGGACGGACTTCCGCGTCCTCGTGATCACCGGTCCGAACACCGGCGGCAAGACGGTGACCCTCAAGACCATCGGCCTGTTCACGCTCATGGCCGCGGCGGGCCTGCAGATCCCGGCGGAGCGGGGGAGCACCGTGCCGATCGTGCGGCGGATCTTCGCCGACATCGGCGACGAGCAGTCGATCGCGCAATCGCTCTCGACGTTCTCCTCGCACCTGCGGAACGTGGTCGCGACGCTTGCGGAGGCAGAAGCCGGAGATCTTGCGCTGCTCGACGAGGTCGGCGCCGGCACCGATCCGGACGAAGGCGCCGCGCTCGCGATGGCCGTGCTCGAGACGCTCCTCGCGCGCGGCGTGCTCGTCACCGCGTCCACGCACTATCCGGAGCTCAAGGCGTTCGCACTGAACACGCCCGGCGTCACGAACGCGAGCGTTGAGTTCGACAATGAGACGCTTCGCCCGACCTACCGGGTCCATGTCGGGCTGCCCGGCGCGTCGAACGCGTTCGCGATCGCGTCCCGCCTCGGGCTCGACGCGAGCGTGCTCGCGAAGGCGGAGACCCATCTCTCGGAGCTGCACCGGTCGCTGGAGCGCACCCTCCGCGAGGCGGAACGGCAGCGCACCGAGCTCGCCGCGTCGCTCGAGGAGGCTCGCGTCGCGGCGGTCGACGCGTCGAAGGTCATGAGCCAGGCCGAGGCGGAAGCCGACAAGGTCCGGGAGCAAGCGCGTGAGTCGCTCCGCCACGCGAAGGCCGAGGCGGACGAGCTCATCCTCCAGGCTCGTCGCGCCCTCCGCCAAGCGGAGACCGCCCGTGACGAAGCGTCGAAGCGGAACCTCGTGGATGACGCCCGGGCGGCGCTCGATGCGGCCGAGGCATCGCGCGATGCCGCAACACCGCCAGCGCCCCCAGCGGTGCTGCACGATATCGCGATCGGATCACCGGTGCTCGTCGCCGGCGTGAGCGAGCCCGGCACGCTGCTCGCCATCGACGACAAGGGCATCGCCGAGGTCGCATCCGGCGCACTGCGGCTTCGGGTGCCGCGTGAGCAGCTGCGGCCGGCGCCGCGCACCGAGACGCCGATCCGCTCGACGCGGACCATCGTCCAGGGTGCGGCAGGGAACGTCCCGCTGCAGCTGGACCTTCGCGGCGCGCGCGCTGAGGAGGCGCTCGCGGAGCTCGACCGCTACCTCAACAACGCCGCGGTCGCGGGCTACGACCGGGTGCGGGTGATCCACGGCAAGGGCACTGGTGCGCTCCGGAATGCGGTGCGCGAAACGCTTACGACGCACCCGCTCGTCCGGGATCAGTCGCCCGCGCCACAGAGCGAAGGTGGCGACGGCGCAACGATCGTGACGCTCTAGCCGAGCGGCGCCATCTCGATCCCCGCCTCCACGAGCGCGGACGCGATCGCGCCTGCGTCGTCGTGGCCGACACCCGCGTCGAACAGCTGGCGGCGAAGCGCGGGATGCGGATCCGGGATGGCGTCGATCACGAACCACCGAGCGTCGCTGCCGCGCTCAGGCACGACGGTCCCGGTCGCTGTCGCTCGGTACATGAGGACCGTGATGTCGTAGTCGTCGCCGCTCGTCCGATAGCCCGTGATCGGGCCGGCATCCGTGACCAAGAGGCCGGTCTCTTCCCGCACTTCGCGGACCAGCGCGTGGATCACGCTCTCGTCCTCGCCCGCTCGTCCACCCGGGAGCAGCCACGAGCCCGCGAACGGTCCGCCGGCCTGCTTGATGAGGAGCACGCGGCCGGCCTCGTCGCGGATGAGCGCGATTGCGGCGATCGGCACTAGGGCGTCGGCGGGGGCGTACGGATGGGAGGAGGCACAGTGAAGATCGGCGGGATCGTTGGCGTCGGGACGCCGCTGCCGCTTGGGCGCGGTGGCGTCGCCGATGGCGGGACGACCGATGGCGACGGGCTCGGACTCGGGCATTGGCCACTCGGCGGGAACAGGTTCCAGGTGTATCGCCCGTAGCTCCGTCCGCCGGCTATGGCCTCGGTGATCCACTGATCGGTATACGGCTTCCAGGCCGCGGGGCCTGTCTCCTTGATCTGCATGGCGACCTTCTGTGACCCGCCCGAGGCGCAACCGGCGGTGAACCAGTCATCCACCTTCCGCGGCTCGGTCCCCTTCACGAAGATCTCCTTGGTGGAGAACGGCGTGAGGCTCGAGGGCAGCAGGCCCGATCCGTATCCGCCGAAAGCGCCCGGTGCGGTCACGACGTTCGCCTCGACGATGTTCGCCGGCCGCTTCCAGTCACTGGCCGGAAAGTCGGCGAAGATCTCCTTCATGTAGTCGCGCCAGAGGAGGCCGGGGCCGATCGCCGAGGAGATGCCCTGCATGACGTCGCCGTTGCTGTTGCCCATCCAGACGCCGGTAACGAGCGTCGGCGTGAACCCGACCGCATAGACGTCCTTGAGGTTGTCGGTGGTGCCCGTCTTCAGGCCCGCAGGCCGGCCGATGTTCGTGAAGCCGCCGAAGATGAAGTCACGGTCGGGCTGCGTGGTGTCCTTCAGGATGTCGACCATCACGTACGCGGTGTTCTCGTCGACCACGCGCTTCTGCTGGTAGTCCTTGTGCTCCCAGATGATCTTTCCCTTCGAGTCCTCGACCCGAAGGATGAACGTCGGATCGACGTGGACCCCGAGGTTCGAGATCGTGCCGTAGGCGTTCGCCATGTCGATGAGCTTCACCTCGGCCGCACCGAGCGTGAGCGAAAGTCCGACCTTCGACGTATCGATCGCGGTCGTCAAGCCCAGATCGTGCGCGGTCTGGATCGTGTCCTCGATGCCCGAGTACTGCTGCAGGAACTTGATGGCCGGGATGTTGCGCGATTCGCGGATCGCCTGGCGCATCGTCACGGGGCCGTGGTACTGGAGATCGGCGTTCTCGGGGCAATACCCGCACTGGCTGTGGACGCCGGGCGAGCTCGCGATCGCCGCCGGCGCCTTGCCGTCGAAGTCAGTGCGTGCGTCGACAACGACGGTCGCGGCGGTCGCGCCCTTCTTCAGCGCGGTGAGATAGTTGAAGACCTTGAACGACGACCCGGGCTGGCGCATGCCGATGCCGGCAACGTCGAACTGGCCCTGGACCTTCGGGTCCGAGCGGTTGTTGTAGTCGACCGACCCGACGTAGGCGAGGACCTCACCGGTCTTCGTGTCCAGCGACACGAGGGCCGCGTTGTTGACGTTGCTGCCGTCCTTGAGCTTCGCGACCTGATCGGCGACGTGGGCTTCCGCGGCCTGCTGGAGGCGCCAGTCGAGCGATGTGATCACCTTGAAGCCACCCCGCGTCACGGCACCCTCGTCCCCGCCGAGGATCGCGGTGAGCTGGTTGCGGACCTGGAACACGAAGTGGGGTGCCAGGATCTTCGCGACGGTCACACCGACCGTCTTGATAGGCTCCTTGTCCGCGGCGTCGGCCTGCGCCTGCGTGATCGCCCCGATGCTCACCATCTGATCCAGGACGTACGCCCGCCGGTCGGTCGCGCGCTTTGTGTTCTCGGCCTTCGAGGGGTCGAGCACCGATGGCAGCTGCGGGAGTCCCGCGAGGAGCGCGGCCTCCGGAAGCGTGAGGGTCTTGAGATCGGACTTGCCGAAGTACGACTGCGACGCCGCCTTCACGCCGTACGCCTGGTTCCCGTAGTAGATCTGGTTGAAGTACAGCTCGAGGATCTGCTCCTTCGAGTACGTGCGCGTCACCTCCACCGCGAGGATCGCCTCGCGGATCTTCCGGGTGATGCTGCTCTCGCTACCGACGAGCCGCAGCTTCACCAGCTGCTGCGTGATCGTCGACGCGCCACCGCCACCGGTGTCCCGACGGGTCAGGTCCGAGAACGCCGCGCGCGCGATGCCGATGACGTCGACGCCGGGATTCGTGAAGAAGGAGTGGTCCTCGGACGCGATCGTCGCGTCGATGAGCGCCTGCGGGATGTCCTTGTACGCGACGAGGTCGCGCCGCTCCTCCTCGAACTGGTAGAGGAGCGTCGTGCCGTCGTGGTCGTAGACCTTCGTCGACTGGGGCAGCGGTGCCTTGCCGATGTCCTGTGCTGACGGCAGGTCCTTGGAGAAGAAGGCGAACGCGATCAGCCCACCGGCGATCGGCAGGCCGACGAAGGTGACGAGGAGTGCGATCAGCACCGGCGAGAGGAACGTCGCCTTGGGACCGAGCCCGCCCTTCTTGGGCTTGCTCTCCCGATACGGCCCTCGACGAAGTGCATGATCGCGTGTCGTAGAGCGAGGGATGCCTTCGATTCTAGACTGACCGCACATGCCCACACGACCGAGCGAGCACGAGCTTGACGAATTCCTGACGCGAGGAATGGCCGAGGTCATCGTCCGCGAGGATCTCCGCCGCCTCCTCGCGTCCGGCGAGCGCCGGCTGCGTATCAAGATGGGCTTCGACCCGACCCACCCGAACCTGCATATCGGGCATTCCGTTGGACTCCGAAAGCTCCGCCAGCTCGCGCGCTGGGGCCACGAGATCGTGATCATCGTCGGTGACTGGACGACCCAGATCGGGGATCCGACCGACAAGGACGAATCGCGCCCGATGCGCACCCATGAAGACGTCATGAAGAACGCGGAGACTTACCTCCAGCAGTTCCACCTCATGGTCCCGAAGGCGGACTCGCGCGTCGTCCTCCAGAGCGAGTGGTTCGCGAAGTTCGGGTTGCGCGACGTCATCGAGCTCTCGTCGCGCTTCACCGCGCAGCAGCTCCTGGCCCGCGAGGAGTTCCGCAAGCGGCTCGCGTCGAACACTCCGATCCCGGTCAAGGACCTCCTGTACCCGCTGCTGCAGGCTTACGACTCCGTAGCGGTCGAGGCGGACGTCGAAGCGGGTGGGACCGATCAGCAGTTCAATCTGCTCGCCGGCCGCCAGCTGCAGGAGCGCATCGGCCAGCGGCCGCAGAACATCTACGTGACCCACCTCCTCGAGGGCCTCGACGGCGAGCGCATGAGCAAGTCGAAGCCGGACACGGCGATCTGGCTGACCGACGCACCGAACGAGATGTTCGGCAAGGTCATGTCGCTCAAGGACGAGGTGATGCCGCATTACTTCGAGTGGGCCACCGAGCTGCCGATGGCCGACGTGCGCGCCATCCTCGACGGCCTCGCCACGGGCGACGTGCACCCGCGCGAAGCGAAGGAGAAGCTTGCGCGACAGATCGTGACGGAGCTGCACTCCGCAGCCGCAGCCGACGACGCGTCAGCGGCGTTCAAGAGCCAATTCGCGAAGGGCGAGCAGCCCGCCGACATCCCGGACGTCACGGTCACGAAGGACGGTGCGGAGAACGTGAACATCGTGGACCTGCTCGTACGCGCCACGCTCGTCAAGAGCAGGGGCGAGGCGCGCCGTCTCGTCGAGCAGCGAGGCGTCAAGGTGGATGGCACGGTCGCGGAGGTCACGACCGGCGTCCCGATCACGACCACGCCGGTCATCCAGTACGGCAAGCGCAAGTACGCGCGGATCACCTGGGTCTGACGTGACCTCGCGGTCCGTCGCGGTCATCCCGTTCGGCGCGCGCTCGGATGAACCGCGGGCCGGGGCGTGGGGCAGGCAGCTCGCGCGAAGGCTGGTTGACCGGTTCGCGGGCCACCCCGAGCTCGAGCTCAAGCCGGTGTTCCTCGTTGCAATGCCAGACGATCCGGGGCAGCCGGGGTACCTCGTGTTCGGGTCATCGCCCGACGCGGCGCTCGCGGCACAGTACGGCGCGTCGCTCGGCGCGACGAACGCACTCGCCGGTATCTTTGGCCAAGACCGCACGCTCGACGTGACGCTGGTAGACGTCGCGGCGAAACGCGCGATCGGATCGTTCAGGCGCGCGTTCCCCGTAGGCACCCTCCACGAGGCCGAGGCAGCGCTCGGGGACTGGCTCGCCGGCCAGCTCGGAGCTTCCGCGCCGGCAGCGGCAGCGCCCGCCGCGAACGAGATCGCGTACCTCGCGCTGCTCGAGGCGATGGACGAGGAGGTGAACGCGACGCTCCTGGCCACGAATGACCCGGCCGCTGCGGCCGAGGCGCGTGTCCGCGCCGTCGAGCGGTACCTCGAGGCCGTGAAGGCCGATCCGGCGGCGGCGGTCGCCGAGGAGCGCCTGCTCGTGATCGCCGCCGAATCCCTGGAGCGCGGCGACGAGGAGCGCTTCGTCGCGCCGCTGGAGGACCTCTGCGCGACCGTGCCTGGATCGTGGCGCGCCCACTACCTCCTCGGCGAGCTTCGCCGGGTGACCGGGAACTCGAACGGAGCGGTCGTGGCGCTCGAGCATGCCGATTCGCTGCATCCGCTCCGCGACGCCGACAGCATCCGCCTCGCCGAGCTCTACATCGACGCCGGGGCTGAAGCGACGGCGCGCTCGCGCCTTCGGCGGATCAAGCCCGAGAGCGACGAATATGCGCACGCGCAGGACGTCATCGGCGTGCTCGCCGCCCAAAGCGGCGATCTCGCGGCGGCACGCGCCGCATTCGACCGCGCGGTGAGCTCGGGCACGCGCGACGGCGCGATCTTCGCCAGGCTCGCGCAGGTCCAGGTGGCCCAGGGCGACCTCGCGGGCGCGACCGCGACCTTCGAGCGCGCCGCGGGCAGGTCCGATCCGTCCTGGGAGCTGAGCGCCGCACACGCTGCGTGGCTGCACGGGAACGGCGAGCTCGCTGGCGCGATCGAGCGGTATCGGGAAGCGGTCAGGCACGGCGCGCCGGTGGAGGTCCGCCTCGGACTCGCGCGCGCCCTCGTCGCATCGGACGCGCGCGACGCGGCGGCCGTCGAGCTCGAGGCGCTCCTTGGCGTCGAGGGAACGGGAGAGAGCGCCGCACATGCGCGCCGCCTCCTCTTCGGGCTGCGACGCCGCGACCTCGAGGAGCGTCTCGAGCACGCCGGCCGCGCTGCAGTCAGTGGCGGCGACGACACGCTGGCCGTCGCCCGCGCCGATGCGGAAGCCGTCCTGGCAGCGGAACCCGAGCTCTGGGAGGCACACTTCGCGCTCGGCCTGGTCGCGCGGCGCACGGATGACGGCGCCGCCGCTGAGGCGCACTTCCGCCGCGTACTCGACCTCTGGCCCGACCAGCCGGACGCGCTGCACGAGCTCGGCGTGGCCCTGCTCATGGCCGAGCGGACGAATGAGGCGCTCCGCCTGCTCGATCAGGCGGCGCAGCTCCGGCCGCAGGATGCCGGCTACCTCGCCGACGCGGGCTTCGCGCAGCTGCGGGCAGGGAACCTCAAGGCGGCGCGCGAGCGACTCGCGCTCGCGAGCGAGCTCGACGCGACCGATCCGATCACGCAGGCGTACCTCAAGGAGCTTGCGCGTGTGGAGACCGCGGTGGGGCGGCCGAACTGATGGCGAAACGCGTCGTCGTCGTGGGAGGCGGTTTCGCGGGCCTCCATCTGGTCCGCCGCCTCGAACACCTCACGCGACCAGGCGAGATGGAGCTCACGCTGCTCGACCGGAACAACTACCACCTGTTCACCCCGCTCCTCTACCAGGTCGCGACGGGGGAGCTGCCGCCGCACGCGGTCGCGTACCCGCTGCGACTCCCGGTCGCGCACGCGCGCCAGCGCTTCCTGCAGACCGAGGTCGAGAGCGTCGACCTCGAGCGCAAAGCGGTTCGCACGCCCGACGGTGACTTCCCGTACGACCACCTCGTCCTGGTCCCGGGGAGCGTCACGAACGATTTCGGCGTGCCGGGCGTCCAGCAGCACGCGCTGCCGATGAAGTTCTTGTCCGACGGCCTGCAGGTGCGGTCGCGGATCCTCGGGGCGTTCGAACGGGCGGCACGCGAGTCGGATCCCGAGCGGCGCAAGCAGCTCCTCAGCTTCGTGCTCATCGGCGCCGGTCCGGTCGGTGTTGAGACCGCGTCGTCGATGCGTGACCTCATGGATCGCTCGCTCCGGAAGATGTTTCCGGAGTTCGACCTGCGGCGCGACGTCTCCATCACGCTCATTGACTCGGGCGAACGCGTCCTCGGCGCGATGGATGCGCGGCTCTCGCGGATCGCGACGGCAAGCCTCGCGCAGCAGCGGATCACGCTCGTGCTGAAGGCGCTCGTGTCGGAGATCGGCGACGGCGTCGTGCGCACGCGGGATGGCGCCGAGTTCCGTGCCGGGACGATCGTCTGGGCCGGCGGCGTGCGGACCCACCCGCTCGTGTCGGCACTCGGCGGCGTGCCGGTGGCGCGTGACAAGCGGCTCATCGTCGATGCGACGTTCCGGGTCAGCGGCCGTGACGATCTGCTCTCGTTCGGCGACGCCGCGTATTTCGAGCAGGAGGGCAGGCCATTGCCGCAGCTCGCCCAGGTCGCCGTGCTCCAGGCGCCGGCGGTCGCGCGAAACCTGGTCCACCTGCTCCGCCAGGAGCCGCTCGAGTCGTACACGCATCACCGGAAGGGCGACCTCATCGCGCTCGGCCGCACGCGCGCCGGCGCAGAGATCGGACCGCTCGGCGGCATCGTTCTCGGCGGCGTGCCGGCGTGGACCGTCTGGCGCGCGTACTACCTGACCCAGCTCCTCGGCGTCCGGAATCGCGCGACCCTGCTGCTCGAGTGGATGCTGAGCTACTTCTTTTCGCGGGTGGTCGCGGACACGCCGTAGCGGCGCGGCGTCTTCTAGGTGACGCTCAGCAGCAGGTCATCCGTGCGCGGCCACCGGCTCCTCCGCGGCGTCGTGCGCCGCGACCACCTTCTCGGCGACATGCGAAGGGCACTGCTCGTACGAGAGGAACTTCGACGTGAACGAGCCGCGGCCGCCGGTCATCGATCGGAGCTCGGTCGCGTAGCGGAACGTCTCGGCCATCGGGACGTGCGCCTTGATGCGCTGATGTCCCGAACCCGCGCCCTCCATGCCGAGCACCCGACCGCGGCGGGCGTTGAAGTCCGAGAGCACGTCGCCCATCTGGTCCTCGGGAACGAGCACCTCGAGCTCCACGATCGGCTCGAGCAGGTACGGCTGGGCTTCCTTCACGCAGTTCTGGAGCGCGAGCGATCCGGCGATCTTGAACGACATCTCGCTCGAGTCGACCGTGTGATACGAGCCGTCGTACAGCGTCGCCTTGAAGTCCGACAGCGGGTAGCCCGCGATGACGCCCCTCTCGGCCTGTTCGCGCACGCCCTTCTCGACGGCGGGGAAGAAGTTCTTCGGCACCGATCCGCCGACGACGCGCGTCGCGTACACGACGCCGCTTCCCGGCGGCAGTGGCTCGATCTCGAGCCACACGTCACCGAACTGCCCGTGGCCGCCGGTCTGCCGCTTGTAGCGGCCCTGCGCCGATGCCTTCGAGCGGATCGACTCGCGGTACGGGACCTTCGGCGTGTGCGTGTCGACCTGGACGCCGAACTTGTCTTTGAGGTGATGCACCGCGACCTCGATCGCCGACTCGCCGACCGCGGAGAGCAGTGTCTCGTGCGTCGCGTCGTCGCGGCGGACGTGCAGCGTTGGGTCCTCGTCGATGAGCTTGTGGAGCGCCGCGCCGAGCTTGTCGAGATCGGCCTTGCTCGACGGCTCGATCGCGACGCTGAACGACGGGTCGGGGAACCTGATCGCGGCGAGCTCGATCGGCGCGTCCTTGTCGGTGAGCGTGGAGTTCGTGTTCGATGCGGCGAGCTTCGGGATGGCGCAGATGTCGCCGGCGCTCACCGCCTCGACGATCTCCTGGTCCTTGCCGCGAAGGAAGAAGATCTGGCCGACGCGCTCGGTCTCCTTCTTCGTCGCGTCGTAGACCTGCGTGTTGTGGTGCAGCGTGCCACTGAAGACGCGCACATAGCTCAGCTTCCCGACGAACGGGTCGGCGAGGGTCTTGAAGACGAAGGCGCTGAGCTTCTCGTTCGGCGCGACCTTGCGCGCGATCTCCTTGCCGTTCGCGTCCGTGCCGACGACCGCGCCACCCTCGGCGGGCGAGGGGAGCATCTCGACGATCGTCGAGAGCAGCCCGGCGAAGCCGACCTTCTTCGTCGACGACGACGCGATGACCGGGATGACCTTGCCTTCGCGCACCGCGAGGTGCAGAGCATCGCGCAGCTCGTCATAGCTCATCTCCGTGCCGTCGAGATAACGGGTCAGGAGGTCCTCGTTCGTCTCGACGATCGCCTCGACGAGCTGGCGGCGGTACTCGCCGACGCGCTCCTTCTCGCTCTCCGGGAGCTCGCCGATCGGGTCCTTCGGCCCCTTGAGCACCGTGCCGTGCAGAAGGTCGATCGTCGCCGACGTCTCCTGCTTTGTCCCGATCGGGACGTGCAGCGGGACTACGCGGATCCCGTAGGCTTCGCGGAGCTGTTTCAGGACGTCGTCGAAGACCGCGTTCTCGCGGTCGAGTCGGCTTACCAGGACGATGCGCGGGGTGTGGTCCTCGTCCAGCTCGTCCCAGACGGAGCGGGTCCCGACCTGGACGCCGGCCGATCCGTCCACGACGACGAGCGCGGCGTCCGCGACACGCAGCGCCGCCCGCCGGTCTCCCTCGAAGTCGGCGAAGCCAGGCGTGTCGAGGAGATTGATCTTCGTACCGTCGTGGATGAAAGACGCGAGCGCCATGTTGATGGTGATGCGCCGCTTGTGCTCCTCGGGGTCGGTGTCGAGGATGCTCGTCCCGTCATCGACCTTGCCGAGGCGGGTGGTCGCTCCGATCACGTGGAGCAGCGTCTCGACCAGTGACGTCTTCCCGGACCCCCCGTGGCCGGTCACGGCGACGTTGCGGATGCGCTCAGGTGCAGGTGATGCCATCTCACACTCCCCTGGTCAACGGCCTGTCCGCATAGTATTCACACCGATGTCAGGTCACTCGAAGTGGTCCCAGATCAAGCGCCAGAAGGGCGCCAACGACGTGAAACGCGGCGCGATCTTCACGAAGATGACCCGCGAGATCATGCTCGCGGCGCGTGAGGGTGGCGGCGATCCCGATGGCAACTTCCGGCTCCGCCTCGCGATGGACCGGGCCCGTGCGGTCAACGTCCCTGCCGTGAACGTGCAGCGGGCGATCGAGCGAGCGACCATCGGCGCCGACGGGGCGCAGGTCGAGAGCGTCGTCTACGAGGGCTACGGCCCCGGCGGCGTGTCGGTCATGGTGGAAGCCGCGACCGACAGCCGGAACCGCACGGCGGCCGAGGTCCGCGCGGCGTTCGTTCGGCACAACGGCAAGCTCGGCGAGCCCGGCTCGGTGCAGTGGCTGTTCGAGCAGAAGGGCATCATCGAGATCGACGCGGCCAGCCGCGATCCCGACGAGATCGAGCTCCTGGCCATCGACGCCGGGGCCGAGGACGTCGAGCGCGACGGCACCCTGGTGATCGTCTACACCGCCCCCAACCGCTTCGAGGCGGTGAAGAAGGCGCTCGAGGCGCAGAAGCTCACGATCCTCGAGGCCGACATCTCCATGCGGCCCTCCAACACCGTGCGACTCGACGGCGAGCACGCGAAGAAGGTCATCAGCCTGGTCGAGGCGCTCGAGGATCTCGACGACGTGCAGAAGGTCCATGCCAACTTCGACGTACCGGAAGAAGTCCTCGAGACCGCATAGGGTCATCATCGGCATCGACCCCGGCACCACGGGGATGGGCTATGCGCTGCTCGACGCCGCCACCGATCCGGCCACCGTCGTCGATTGCGGCCTCGTCCCCGTTCCCGTCGATGCGTCGCCCGCCGACCGGCTTCTCGCGATCGCCGACGCGCTCGACGGGCTCATCGCGCTGCACGCGCCTTCCGCGATCGCGCTCGAGCGCCTGTACTTCAACAAGAACGTGCGGACCGCGATGCGCGTGGCCGAGGCCCGCGGGGTCGCACTGCTCTGCGCGGCGCGCGCGCACCTGGTCGTCGCCGAGTACACGCCGCAGGAAGTGAAGCTCTCGGTGACCGGTACCGGCAGCGCGGACAAGAAGCAGGTCCAGAAGATGCTCGCGCTCGTCCTCGCGCTCGCGGAGCCCATCACGCAGGACAACGTCGCCGATGCCGTCGCGATCGCGCTGACCCATGCGCAACGTCAGCGATTTGGCGATGCGGTGGCGCTCGCCCGTTGATCGCGACCGTCCGCGGCCGCGTCATCGCGCAGGGCGCCGATCACGTGGTGGTCGAAGCCGCGGGCATCGGATACAAGATCTTCGTCCCGCGGCATCCGTCCGGCGACGAGGTCCTGCTGCACACACATCACGTCGTGCGGGAGGACGCGCAGCTCCTGTTCGGCTTCGAAAGCCGCGAGGAGCTCGCGCTGTTCGAGATGCTCATCAGTGTGTCGGGCGTCGGGCCGAAGGCGGGCATCGCGATCCTTTCGGTGTCGCGGCCGGTGGACGTCGCGGCAGCGATCGCCGGTGGGGACGCGGCGTCACTCGCGAAGGCGCCCGGAGTAGGGAAGAAGACGGCGGAGCGCCTGATCGTGGATCTGCGGTCGAAGATGGGTCAGGTCGCGATCGGCGCCGGCGGCGCCGACGTCCCGGATGCCGACGAGGCCGTCACGGCCCTGCGGGCTCTCGGGTATACCCTCGCGGAAGCGCAGACGGCCCTCCGCGGTGTGCCGCCGGCCTCGAAGGCCAGCACCGAGGAGCGTCTCGCGACCGCGTTGCGTGGCCGCTGATGCGGACGGAAGGGGTTCGGGTTTGACGTTCCTTCGAGACGACCAGGGTCAAGGGCTGGTCGAGTACGCATTGATCATCGCGGTCATCGCCGTCGCCGTGATCGTGGCGATGGTGTTCTTCCGCGGGCAGCTTGAGAACCTGTTCTCCAACATCGGCAACAACCTCACGTAGCCCGTCTTCCCCCCACCGGCCGCGTCGCGCGGCCGCTGGGTTCATCCGAATGGCCCAGTACGACCTGCTGCTGGTCAGCACCACCGGGCGGGCGTACAACGGCTACTGGAAATAGGGGCCGGCCTGGGCGGGGGAAGGAGCCCAGCAGTGGCGTTCTGGCGTGACGATCAGGGCCAGGGACTCGTCGAATATGCACTCATCATTGCCGTCATCGCGATCACGGTGATCGTGGCGATGGTCTTCCTTCGAGGCCAGCTGCAGAACCAGTTCTCGAACATCGGAAACAACCTCACCTAGACGCGACCCCCCGGCGGCCCCTATTTCCAGCGCTGGCCGCGCCGGTGGACTCATTTGGTACACTTCTTCTTGGTTGGCGGGAATCCGCCTGCCGCTCGAGCCGTGAAGGTGGGGCGACCCACCTTTTTTGTCGCCGAAGCGGCCGAGCAAGAGAAGAGGGGAGCGCGTGACCATGAACCGTGAGCTCGTGACCGGTCTCGCGCAGCTCTCCGCCGAGAAGGGCCTCCCCAAGGAGGTCGTGAGCGACATCATCGCCCGAGCGATCAAGCGGGCGTACGGCGCCGAAGAGAACATCGACGTGACGGTCGATGTCCAGACCGGCGCGTTCAAGGTCTTCCTCCTCAAGACGGTCGTCGACAAGGTCGAGGACCCCAAGCTGCAGATCCAGATCGACGCCGCGCGGCGGATGAAGCCGGACGTCGCGCTTGGGGACACCATCCCCCTGGAAGAGTCCGCGGCAGCCCTTGGCCGCATCGGCGCGCAGACGGCGAAGCAGGTCATCCAGCAGTCGCTGCGCGAAGCGGAGCGCGAGCAGGTGTACGCCGAGTACGCCGACCGCGAGGGCGACATCATCAATGGCCAGATCGAGCGCTTCGAGGCGGGCGCCGCGCTCTTCGAGCTCGGGAAGGCGAAAGCCATCCTGCCGCGCAGCGAGCAGGCGCCGCACGAGCGCTACTTCGTCGGCCAGCACCGGAAGGTGCTCGTCCTCGAGGTGCGTCGCTCCATCCACGGTCCGCAGATCATCGTGAGCCGCGCGCATCGCGGTCTCGTGAAGCGGCTGTTCGAGCTCGAGGTCCCGGAGATCTACCACGGTCAGGTGGAGATCACCGGCATCGCGCGCGAGGCCGGCTCGCGGACGAAGATCGCCGTCCGCTCGCGCCAGCCTGGGCTCGACCCGGTCGGCGCCTGCGTCGGCCAGCGCGGCCTTCGCGTGCAGGCCATCAGCAACGAGCTTGGTGGCGAACGCGTCGAGGTCATCCAGTACGACGACAAGCCCGAGGAGTTCGTGAAGAACGCCCTCTCGCCGTCCCCGGTCATCCGGGTCGACATCGTGGTCGAGGAGAAGACGGCATACGTCGTCGTGCCCGACCGCTACCTGTCGCTCGCGATCGGCAAGGAAGGGCAGAACGCGCGGCTCGCCGCGAAGCTCACCGGCTGGCGCATCGACATCCGGAGCGAGTCCGAGGTGCGTGCCGAGGCCGAGCCCGAGGCTGAGCCGGAGCCCTCGATCGTCGAAGCCGAGCCCGTGGTCGCCGCGGTCGAAGAGGACCAGGAGGCGATCCGGCACGATCTCGTCGCTGAGGTCGAGGCGGAGTCGCTCGCGGCCGATGAGGACGAGCTGGAGGATGAAGACCGCGCACTGCTCGGCGGCAAGAAGAAAAAGGATCGTCGCTAGGCCCGCTCCGCAGCGGACCTGCGTTGCGTGCCGTCAGGTCAAGGCGAAACGCGAGCTCATCCGGGTCGTCCGGGACGCGGACGGCCGGCTCTCGGTGGATCTTCGGGGTAAGGCACCGGGACGTGGCGCGTATCTCTGCCCCGAGGACGCGTGCCTCACGCGCGGCATCGCCGAAGGCTCGCTCGGGCGAGCCCTCGAGGTGACGATCGACGAGGCGACCAGGCTGCGGTTGCGAGACGAGCTCGCCGCCGGGGCCGAGAAACGGAGAACGTAATGCCGAAAGCAAGACCACGGCGGTTCCCGCCGCAACGCGGACCCCGCCCTCGCCGTCGTGGCGGACGCGGCCCGATCCCCGCCGCGCCTGCGCCGGAGGCGCCGGTCGCTGTCGCCGTCATCCCGGTGGGTGGCGCGCCGGTCGTGCTGCCGAAGACGCTCCAGGTGGGCGAGCTCGCGAAGACGCTCGACGTCTCCGTCGTCGACGTGATCCGCGCGCTGGTGAACATGGGCGTCATGGCCACGATCAACCAAACCGTCGATTTCGAGACCGCCTCGCTCGTAGCGGGTGAGCTCGGCATGGAGGTCGTCCCCGAAGAAGAGGCCGCCCCTCTGGTCGAGGAGACCGAGGAGTTCGCCCCCGCGGGCAAGGAGATCCTCTGGACCGACGACGACGCGACCAAGATGATCACGCGGCCGCCGGTCGTGACGATCGTCGGCCACGTCGACCACGGCAAGACGAGCCTCCTGGATGCGATCCGTGAGACGAACGTCACGGCGCGTGAGGCCGGCGGCATCACCCAGCACATCGGCGCCTACCAGATCGAGCACAGCGGCCGGAAGGTCACCTTCCTCGACACGCCGGGCCACGAGGCGTTCACCGCCATGCGTGCGCGTGGTGCCCAGGTCGCCGACGTCGCGATCCTCGTGGTCGCGGCGGACGATGGCGTGCAGCCGCAGACGATCGAAGCGATCTCGCACGTGAAGGCCGCCGGCGTCCCGATGGTCGTCGCGCTCAACAAGATCGACAAGGGCGACGCGAACCCGGACCACGTGAAGGGCCAGCTCGCCGAGCACGGCGTCACGATCGAGGAGTACGGCGGAGAAACGCCGATCGTGCCGGTCTCCGCGAAGACGAAGCAGGGCCTCCAGGACCTCATCGACGTCGTCCTGCTCGTCGCCGATGTGTCCGATCTGAAGGCGAACCCCGATCGTCCGGCCATCGGCCGCGTGATCGAGGCGCACATGGACAAGAGCCGCGGTCCGATCGCGACCGTGCTGGTGCAGACCGGCACGCTCGAACGGGGCGACCTCATCGTCGTCGGAAAGACCTTCGGCAAGGTCCGCGCGATGACCGACGACAAGGGAAAGAACGTCGGCCGTGCCGAGCCCTCGCGTCCGGTCCTCATC
Organism: Candidatus Limnocylindria bacterium; assembly: GCA_038227105.1. GTDB lineage: Bacteria > Chloroflexota > Limnocylindria > P2-11E > P2-11E > UBA4735. The sequence goes on from JBBRQB010000023.1 coordinate 26,489, forward strand.
CTCGGACTTCCCGACGTGGTCGAGGCCGGCGACGTCCTCCGCGCCGTCGCCGACGAGAAGATCGGCAAAGCGCTCGCCGAGCGCTACGCGCGCGAGCGCGCCGCCGCGGCGGGTGGCGACCGACCTGCGACGCTCGATGAGATGTTCGCGCAGGTCAAGGAAGGCAAGAGCAAGGAGCTCAAGATCGTCCTCAAGGCCGACGTGCAGGGCTCGCTCGAGGCGATCAAGGGCGCCCTCGTGAAGGTCCCGCAGGACGAGGTCTCGCTGGTGATCATTCACGACGCCGTGGGCGAGATCAGCGAATCCGACGTCACGCTCGCCGCGGCGTCCGGTGCGGTCGTCATCGGCTTCAACAACAAGATCGACGTGCCCGCGAAGCGCGCCGCGGACCAGATGGGCGTCGAGGTCCGCCAGTACAAGGTCATCTACGAGCTCCTCGACGACATCCAAAAGGCCCTCACCGGCATGCTCGAACCGGTCATGGTCGAGAGCATCTTCGGGCACGCCGAGGTCCGTCAGATCTTCACTGCGAACAAGACGACCATCGCCGGCTGCATGGTCATGGACGGTGCAATGCGACGCGGAGCGCAAGCCCGCCTCCTGCGCAGCTCTGAAGCCGCGTGGGAGGGCACCATCGGGACCCTTCGCCGCGTCAAGGACGACGTTCGCGAGGTCGCGGCCGGACTGGAGTGCGGCATCGTCCTGGACGGTCATAACGACGTTCAGGTCGGCGATGTCATCGAGGCCTTCGTCGTCCAAGCGAAGCCGCGCTAATGGCGTACCGGCGGGCCGACCGCGTGAACGCGCTGCTTCAGCGCGAGCTCGCGAACCTCATCAGCGAGGAGCTGCGCGATCCGCGCATCTCCTTTCCGACGGTCACCTCCGTCGAGACGACGCCAGACCTGCGGACGGCCAAGGTGTTCGTGAGCGTTCTTGGTGACGACGACGCCGTGACCAGCACGATGAAGGCGCTCAACGAAGCCCGGCCGTTCATCCGCCGCGAGGTGGGGGAGCGGACCGACCTGCGGTTCGTGCCGGAGATCGAGTTCGTGAACGACGCCTCGGCCGCGCGCGCGTCGCGGATCGCCAAGCTCCTCCGCCAAGCACACGAGGGTGAGGCGAAGGGTTGAACGAGGTCATCGACGCCCTCCGCGGCGCGCAGCGCATCGCGCTCGTCTCGCATCGCGATCCCGACCCCGACACCATCGGCTCCGCCCTCGCCCTCGGCCTCGCGCTCGAGCGGATGGGGAAGCTCGTCTCGTGGCATTGCGCCGACCCGGTCCCTGACGGGATCCGGTTCCTCGCGTCGTCCGAGCGCTACGAGCGCACACCGCCGCCGGCGGACGTCGATCTCGTCGTGTGCCTCGACTTCGGCGAGCCCGCGCGGGCGAAGTTCGCCCTGCCGGCCGGCCCGAAGATCGCGGACATCGATCATCACGCCACGAACACGGCGTTCGCGGACGCGAACTTCGTCGACGTCACGAGCGCCGCGACCGGCGAGATGGTCGGCCGGATCGTCGATGTCCTTGGTACGGGCTGGACACCGGACATGGCGACGGCCGCGCTGGTCGCGATCATGACCGACACCGGCTCGTTCCAGTTCCCGAACACCGACAAGCGCGCGCTCGAGCGCGCAGCGATGCTCCGCGAGGCCGGCGCCGACCTGCAGTCCATCACCTACAACATCTTCCGCAATAAGCGCTTCGAGGCACTGAAGCTGTGGGGCTTCGCGTTGTCGCGCCTCAAGCGCGAGGAGGACGGGCTCCTCGTGTGGTCGTGGATCAAGCACGACGATCTCGAGAAGGCCGAGGCCGCGGAGGAGGATCTTTCGGGTCTGGTCGAGCAGATCGCGCGGAGCAAGGGCATGCGCGTCGCGCTGCTGTTCAGCGGGACGCCCGACGCGGTGAAGGTGTCATGCCGTACGTCCGCGTCGGAGCCCTCGGTCGACGCGTCGGCGCTGATGCTCGCGTTCGGTGGCGGCGGGCACGTCCGCGCCGCCGGAGCGCTGATAAGCGGTCACGACCATCCGGCGATCCGCGAACGGGTCCTGATCGCGGCACGCGAGGCGCTCGCGCGCGCACGACAGCCCGCGTGAGCCCAAGCTGAACGTGGGCCCCAACGGGGTCCTGCCGATCGACAAGCCCTCGGGCTGGACCTCATTCGATGTCGTGGCGGTGGCGCGGCGCGTCATCGGCGCCAGGCGGGTGGGCCACGGCGGCACCCTCGATCCCCTCGCGACGGGCCTCCTCCCGCTCCTCGTCGGGTCGGCGACCAAGTTCGCCGACACGCTACACACCGCGCCGAAGGTCTATGCCGCGCTCGTCACGTTCGGGCACGAGACCACCACCGACGATCGAGAGGGCGCACCGACCCGGACCGCCGGCATCCCGCAGCTCACCGCGGCCGAGCTCGACCGCGCCCTGGCCCCGTTCCGGGGTGAGATCGCGCAGGTCCCGCCGGCCTACGCGGCGGTGAAGGTCGATGGCCGCCGCGCCTATTCGCGTGCCCGAAGCGGGGAGACCTTCACGCTCGCTGCGCGCACGGTGACGATCGAGCGGCTGGACGTCGCGAGCTGGGAGCCACCTGTGCTCCGGCTTCTCGTCGTGTGCTCGACCGGCACGTACATCCGGTCGCTCGCGCGCGACATCGGCACGGCCGCGGGATCCGCCGCGCACCTTGGCGGTCTCCGGCGGCTCGCCGTCGGCGCCCTCGCCGTGGCTGACGCGATCACCGTCGAGACCCTCCGCGGCACGCCACCTGCGGAGCTCGGCCTGATGGCCGCGGACGAACGTATCCTGCCGCTTGCGGAGCGGTTCCGGACCGCGGCCGCGAAGACGATCCTCGCGAACTGGGGGCGCACCGAATGATCATCCGGGCCATCGAGCGAGGTATCCGTTGGCTCCTCGAATCCTGGCGCGGGTTGTCGCTCGACGCGAAGGTCGTCGGTGCGATCGCCGTCGGTAACTGGCTCCTGCTCTTCGCGAACCACACGACCGTGGCCGCGACGACCGACGAGACGCTGTGGCGGCTGTTCCCCGGGATCGGCGGTGCGATCTTCCTCGCGGCCACGGGGATCGCCGCGTTCGCCTATCCGGTCCGGGACATCCGGCGGCGCGAGTCGTTCACTCCGCGCGCGCGGTGGATCCATCTTGCGGGGATCGTTCTCGTGTTCGTGATCGTGCCAACGATCGCGTCGATGGTCCTGCGCGAGACCGGCAAGCCGTACACGTACATCCACGACGGCGCGCTCATGATCGAAGAGGCGGCCCGCAAGCTGCTTGCCGGACACAATCCGTACGCGGCCGACTACCTCGACACGCCGCTCTATTACTGGCCCATGGTGAACAACCCCGCGCTCTACCACCTCACGTACTTCCCGTTCCTGTTCCTTGTCACGGTGCCGTTCGTGTGGCTCTTCGACCACGTCGGCATCTTTTGGGACCAGCGGTACCTGTACCTGCCGGCGTTCATCGGGACGCTCGCGATCGTGCCATTCCTCGTGCGGCGGACCGAGCACCGACTCGCGCTCGTCGCGCTGGTGGGCCTCAACCCGCAGCTCTTCCCGTTCGTGGTCGAAGGCCGCAATGACTTCTTCGTGCTGCTGTTCCTGTTCGCCGGCGTCGCGCTCCTCCAGCGCGAGCGGCGTACGCTCAGCTCGCTCGCGATCGCGGCGGCGGCGGCGGCGAAGCTGCACGCGCTCTTCCTGCTGCCGTTCCTGGTCGTGTATCTCGTCGCCACGCGCAAGCCACGGACGATCGGCGCCGCGCTCCGCGCACTCACGCGGCTGATCCCCGCGGCCGTGTTCCTGCTCGTCACGTTCGCGCCGTTCCTCGTCAACGACTGGAACGCGTTCTATGACGACGTCGTGCGTTACAACGCCGGCGGTGCGGCGTGGACCTACCCGATCTCGGGCATGGGCTTCTCGGCGCTGCTTCTCGCACTCGGGATCATCGCGTTCCGCCAGGCCGACTTCCCGTTCGCGGTCATCGAGATCGCGGTCGCGACCCCGATCGCGCTCTACACGATGTACCGGCTCTGGCGCGAGCCAACGATCGCACGGATGCTCATCGGTTATAGCCTCACGCTGCTCGCATTCCTGTTCTTCGGCCGCTACTTCCAGGGAAACTACCTCGGCTACATCGTCGCAGTGGCCTCAGCCGCTCCGTTCCTTATCGCCGAGCAGCGGCCGTCGCGGAAGTCGCGCACGCGTCGCGCGCGGGCCGCCACACCGGTGATCCCAGGCGCGGCGACCCAGGCGCTCGGGGCGGCAACACCCATCGCCGCACCGATCGACGCTCCAGCCGATTGAGCGCTACGGATCGCCCGCTTGGTCGTCCGGGGCCTATTCCGTCGCGGGAGAATGTCCGCTTTCGGGACAGCGCCGCCTATTTCCGGTAGACTTGTGACGAAAACGAAGATCTAAGAGATCTAGGAAAGGACAACGGGTGCCGCTCGCAGAAGCCGCTCCTCAGAAGAGTGAGGTCATCAAGGCAAACCGCCAGCACGAGAAGGACACCGGCTCGCCGGAGGTCCAGATCGCGCTCCTCACCGAGCGGATCAAGCATCTGACCGATCACCTCCGCACAGCCGCGCACGACAATCACAGTCGGCGTGGATTGCTCATGATGGTCGGACAGCGCAGGCGGCTGCTCGCGTACCTTCACCGCAAGAGCCCCGAGCGTTACCAGGAGATCATTGGGCGGTTGGGGCTGCGTCGGTGAGCACGCGACGCTAAGGATCCCACGCGGGGTCCTTTTCATTACGGCACCCGAGCACACATATAAGTGGCAGTCACACGTGCACAGGCGACCATCAACGACAAGCCCCTGACCTTCGAGACCGGCAAGTACGCGCGCCAGGCCGGTGGAGCGGTCACCGTCCGCTACGGAGACACGATCGTCTTCGCGGCGGGCACCGTCGCGAAGACCACGCGCCCCGGCATCGATTGGTTCCCCCTCACCGTCGACTTCGAAGAGCGCCTCTACGCCGCGGGCAAGATCCCCGGATCGTTCCCGCGCCGTGAAGGGCGTCCATCCGAGGAAGGCATCTTGACCGCGCGCCTCACCGACCGCCCGATCCGGCCGCTCTGGCCCAAGGGCTTCAAGAACGATGTCCAGATCGTCGTGTCGGCATGGTCGAGCGATCAAGAGAACGACTACGACGTGCTCGCAGTGAACGCGGCGTCCGCCGCGCTCCACATCTCGAACGCACCATTCGAAGGACCGATCGGCTGCGTCCGCGTGGGCACCGTCGACGGCAAGCTCACTCTCAACCCAACGATCCAGCAGATGCTCGAGAGCGAGCTCGACCTCGTGGTCGCGGGCACGCGGGACTCGGTCATGATGGTCGAGGCTGGCGCGAACCAGATCAGCGAGGACAAGCTCATCGAAGCGCTCGCCCTTGCCCAGCAGGGCATCGTCAAGATCTGCGACGCGCAGGAAGAGCTCCGGCGCGCAGCCGGCAAGCCCAAGATGGCGTGGACCCCGCCGGTCCGCGACGAGGCGAAGCTCGGACCGGTCCGCGAGTTCTTCGCGCAGCGCGTACGCGCCAAGCTCCGCAACGCCGATAAGGCGCAGCGTGAGGCGGGCCTGGACGACCTCAAGGACGAGGCGACCAAGCAGTTCGTCACGCCCGAGGGGAACATCAAGCCCGAGGACATCAATGCCGAATGGGAATCCGTGGTCGAGCACGAGTTCCGGACGGCGGTCGTCGACGAGAAGCTGCGGCCGGACGGCCGTGGCACCAAGGACATCCGTGAGCTCGAGATCGAGGTCGGCGTCCTCCCGCGTACCCACGGCTCCGCGGTGTTCCGCCGCGGCCAGACCCAGGTGCTGTCGGTCGCGACGCTCGGCCCGTCCGGTGACGAGCAGATCATCGACACGCTGTCCCCGGTGGACAGCAAGCGCTACATGCACCACTACAACTTCCCGCCGTACTCGGTCGGTGAAGTGCGGATGATGCGTGGCGCCGGCCGGCGTGAGATCGGCCACGGTGCGCTCGGTGAGCGTGCCCTCCTCCCGGTCGTCCCGACCAAGGAGGAGTTCCCGTACACGATCCGCGTGGTCAGCGAGACGCTCGAGTCGAACGGCTCGTCGTCCATGGCCTCGACCTGCGGCTCGACCCTCTCGCTCATGGACGCCGGCGTCCCGCTCAAGGCGATGATCGGCGGCATCGCGATGGGCCTTGTCCTGGAAGGCGGCAAGCACACGATCCTCACCGACATCCAGGGCCTTGAGGACCACTACGGCGACATGGACTTCAAGGTCACCGGCTCGGAGACGGGCGTGACCGCGCTGCAGATGGACATCAAGGTCAAGGGCATCACGCTCGAGATCATGCGCGAGGCGCTCGCGCAGGCCCGTGAGGCCCGGCTCTTCATCCTCGGCGAGATGCGCCAGGTGATCGACAAGCCGCGCGCCGACCTCTCCAAGTACGCACCGCGCATCGACACCGTGAAGATCAACCCCGACAAGATCCGCGACATCATCGGTCCCGGTGGCAAGATGATCCGCGCGATCCAGTCCGAGTCCGGCACCAACATCGAGGTCGAGGACGACGGCACCATCCGCATCACCGGTGCGAAGCCAGAGGGCCGCGACAAGGCCCGCGCGATGATCGAGGGCCTCACGAAGGAGCCCGAGGTCGGCGAGGTGTTCGAGGGCAAGGTCACCCGGATCATGTCCATCGGCGCGTTCGTCGAGTACCTGCCCGGTAAGGAAGGCCTTGTCCGGGTGTCCGAGATCTCCAACGACCGCGTCAACAACATCGAGGACGCCGTGAAGGTCGGCCAGCAGGTGAAGGTCAAGGTCGCCGAGGTGGACCGGCAGGGCCGCGTCAACCTTTCGATCCGCGCCGTCAACGAGGACCCCGCCGAGTTCGAGCGCCGTTCGCGCGAGCAGCGCGCCCGGTTCGCGGAGCGCGGTCCCGGCGACGGTGACCGCGGCGGCTTCCGTCCCGGTGGTGGCGGTGGATTCCGGCGGAGCGGGCCACCAAGGTAGCCACGTCCTTTCTCTGATCCTGCCAGCGTTCAACGAGGCTCGCCGCTTGCCGGCGAGCCTCGCGCGCTGTGCGGAGTACTTCCGTTCCCGCGGGATGGCCGCGGAGATCCTCGTCGCTGACGACGGATCGACCGACGGCACGGCCGCCGCGTACGCGCTGGCGGTGCAGGACCTGCCGCGGACCCAGCTCACGTACCGGTACCTCGAGCTCGCCCACGGCGGGAAGGGCGCGGCCGTCCGGGCAGGCATCCGCGAGGCCGCGGGCGACCCGATCGTCTTCCTCGACTCCGACCTCACGATCCCGGTCGAGACGATCGACGCCTTCACGCGGGCGCTCGCCGACGGTGCGGACGTCGCGGTCGCATCCCGCTACGTGCCGGGATCGGTCGTCGACCGGCCGTGGTGGCGCGTCGCGATGGGCTGGCTCTTCCGCACCGCCGTGCACGCGATCCTGCCCATCGACGTGCACGACACGCAGTGCGGCGGGAAGATGTACACGGCCGAGGCGGCGAAGGACCTGTTCTCGCGTGGGAAGCTCGACGGCTTCGCGTTCGACGCGGAGATCCTGTTCATCGCCCGGCGGCGTGGCTATCGCGTCATCGAGACGCCGGTGCAGATCCACCAGCGGACGCAGACGAGCATCTCGTTCCTCCGGGACACGCCGGTGATGCTCCGCGACCTCGTGATCATCCGGTGGAACGGACTGCTGGGCAGGTATCGGTGAAAGTGAACGCCGTCATCGTCACGGCCGACGACCTCGGACTGTCGCCAGGCGTGACTCAGGGCATCCTCGAGGCGCACCGCGACGGTGTGGTCCGATCGACATCGCTGTTGGTGACGTTCCCGTCGTCACAGGAGGCGGCCAACCTGGCGCGCTTCGAGCCTGGGCTCGAGGTCGGCCTGCACATCGATCTCGTTGGTGGCCAGCCGGTGAGTGACCCGGCGAAGATCCGATCGCTCGTCGACAACGAGGGCGCGTTCCGCGGACTCACGGACCTCGGCGCACGGCTCCTCAGCGGTCGCGTCCGTCTCGCCGAGCTCGCGACCGAGGTCAGGGCGCAGGCCGCGCGGGCCCGCGAGTGGGGGATCGAGCCGCTCGCCTGGGACTCGCACCGCCACACGCATCTGATGCCGCCCGCGAGCCGGGTGGTCGCCGCCGTCGCGCGCCAGGAGGGCGTGCGGTACCTGCGACGCGCGCGACCGCCACGTCTTGCCGCCACGGCGAAGGCGCAGCTCCTCGGCGCCGCGTCGCTCGCCGCAGGCATCCTGCAGCTCGGCATCCCGGGCAACGACTGGTTCGTCGATCTCAGCGCGCTGCCAACGCGACCGGATCCGGCCGCGGTCGCGCTCTTTGCCGCCTATCGCGGCCTCGGCGAGATCGTCGCGCATCCGGGCCGCCCCGACGACGCGCTTCGCGCGACCGGCGACGCGCTCGTGTTGCGCCGCTTCGACGATCTCGCGATCCTCACTGACCCGCTGCTGAAGAGCGCGCTCGGCGACACGATCCGCTGGCGGGTGCCGTAGTGCCGGGCGGCACGACGACCGCGGCGCTCGAGCGCGCCATCCACCGCTACCGGTCGGCTCCGCTCGTCGCCCGCGCGATGGTCCACGGCCGGGCATTCCTGTCCGACCTCGCGTTCGTCGAGCGCTACGTGCCCCGGCACGGGTTCATCGTCGATCTGGGGTGCGGCCACGGCCTCTTCTCGAACCTCCTGGCCGAGGCGGCGGACAGCCGGCGGGTGCTCGGGTTGGACATCGACGCGGCGAAGATCGGGGCTGCGCGCAGCACGATCCAGGCGCGGGAGGCGATCCGCTTCGAGGTCGGCGACATCGTCCACGAGGCCGTGCCGAAGTGCGACGCGGTCGTGATCATCGACGTGCTCTACCTCCTGACCCCTTCGGACCAGGAGGCGGTGCTGCGCAAGGCCGCGGCCGCGCTCGCGGAGAACGCTCCGCTCGTGGTGAAGTTCCAGGAGCGGTCCACCAGCCCCCGGTACGCCCTGACCTACGCCCAGGAGCTCCTCACCATCTCGCTGGGGCTGACCCATCGCGGCCCGAGCCGGTTCCATTTCCTTTCGCGGGCCGAGGCCCAGGCCATGTTCGAGCGCGCAGGCTTCCTCCTGGACGTGGTCGAGATGCCGGGGCGCCCCTACGCGGATGTGGTGTATCTCGCCCGGAAAGCACCGGCAGCCCGATAATCGACCCAGTGGATGACGCGCTCGCCTCGCTGGCCGATGAGATCAACGCCTGCACGGCCTGTCCGCTCCACCGGAGCGCCAAACAGGCCGTCCCGGGCGAGGGAAGCGGGGAGTCCGGCATCCTCTTCCTGGGCGAGGCTCCCGGCTACAACGAGGACGTCCAGGGGCGCCCGTTCGTGGGCGCGGCCGGCAAGCTCCTCGACGACCTGCTGGCGGGCATCGGCCTCGACCGCAGCAAGGTCTTCATCACCAACGTCGTGCGGCACCGGCCGCCAGAGAACCGCGATCCGCTCCCGGATGAAGTGGCCGCGTGTCACGTCTGGTTCGAGCGGCACCTCGCGGTCCTCAAGCCGAAGGTCGTCGTGACCCTCGGCCGTCACGCCATGTACAAGTTCTTTCCCGGCGAAAGCATCTCGCGCGTCCATGGACGCGCACGAAAGAAGGACGGCATCACCATATTCCCGGTCTTCCACCCCGCAGCCGCGCTCCATCAGCCATCCCTGCGCGCAGACCTCCAGAAGGACTTCGAAGCCCTCGCGACATTCCTCGAGACCGTGCCTCCCGCCGCGGCAGCGGCGACAGCGGCGGCAGCCGACCCGAAGCGGACGCCGGAACAGATGACCCTCCTTGGCTAGCCCGGTCCGCGTCATCCCGCTGGGTGGCGTCGGAGAGATCGGCAAGAACATGATGGTCATCGAGCAGGGCAACGACATCGTCATCGTCGACTCGGGGCTCATGTTCCCCGACGAGCAGATGCCGGGTATCGACATCGTCATCCCCGACATCCGCTACCTCCGCGAGCGCAAGGACAAGGTCAAAGGCATCCTCATCACGCATGCGCACGAGGACCACATCGGCGCACTGCCATACGTGCTCCGCGACTTCCCGCTCGTGCCGATCTACGGAACGAAGCTCACGCTCGGCCTGATCAAGACCAAGCTGCGCGAGCACAAGCTCGACCAGAAGACGATCTTCCGCGAGATCGAGCCGGGGACGCCATTCCAGGTGGGCCCGTTCAGCTGCGACTCGTACTACGTGTGCCACAGCATCCCCGACGCGGTCGGCATGACGATCGACACCGCGCAGGGGACGATCGTCCACTCCGGCGATTGGAAGTTCGACCACACCCCGGTCGACGGCCGCCAGACCGATTTCGCCCGGCTCTCCCAGATCGCGGCGAAGGGCGTCCTCCTGCTCATGTCGGACTCCACACGGGCCGAGGTCGCGGGATACACGCCGTCGGAGCGCCACGTCGGCGAGATCTTCGACGGCATCATGTCCCGTGCCCAGGGACGGATCATCACGACGACCTTCGCCTCGAACATCTCGCGCATCAAGCAGATCGTCGACATCTCGAGCGCCTGGGGCCGCAAGACGGCGATCATCGGCCGCTCGATGGAGAACTACACGAAGACCGCGAAGGAGCTCGGGTACCTCGAGTACCCGGAGAACGCGATCATCCACGCCGGTGATATCGGCAAGTACCCCGATCACGAGATCTGCATCATCACGACGGGCAGCCAGGGAGAGCCGACGAGCGCCCTGTCCCGGATGGCGCTCGGCGACCACCGCCACGTCGCGGTGAAGGAAGGCGACACCGTCGTGATGTCCTCCAATCCGATCCCCGGCAACGAAGAGCTCGTCAGCCGCACGGTCGACAACCTGTTCAAGCTCGGTGCCGAGGTCGTGTATGACGCGAACCAGCGGCCGCACGTCTCCGGCCATGCGAGCCAAGAGGAGCTCAAGCTCCTCCTCAACATCCTGCAGCCGAAGCACTTCGTGCCGGTCCACGGCGAGTACCGGATGCTCGTCCGCCACGCGCGGATGGCCATCGACCTCGGGGTCGACCCGGACAAGTCGTTCATCATCACGAACGGCGACGTCCTGGAGATCGGCGACCGCGGCGCCAAGGTGGGCGAGCACGTCGCCACCGGCCAGGTCTACGTCGACGGGCTCGGCGTCGGCGACGTCAGCCAGGCGGTCATGCGCGACCGCGTGTCGATCGGCAACGAGGGCGTGTTCCTCGTGGTCGTGACGATCGAGCAGCAGACCGGTGCGGTCGTCGCCGGGCCCGACATCACCACCCGCGGATTCGTTCCGGAGCAGGACGCGACCGCGCTCATCGAAGAGGCCAAGCAGAAGGTCCTCGAAGGGCTCAGCCGCGCCCAGACCGGACCCCACATCGCGGAGGTCTCCGCCCTCAAGGAGGCGATCCACGAGAGCCTCGCGACGTTCCTGTATGACAAGACCAAACGGCGGCCGATGGTGCTGCCGGTCATCATGCAGGTCTGATGGCCAACAAGAAGACCGCCGCACGTAAGACGACGAG
>JBBRQB010000024.1:0-36710 GCA_038227105.1 Candidatus Limnocylindria bacterium
AGCGGCCCGACGAGAGCGCCCGCGCCGATCGCGCCGATGAGCCAGGCGAAGCCCTCCGGCGGGAGGCCCAGGTGCCGCTCCGAGAGCACGACGAGCATCGCGCTGGTGGCACCGACCGCGAACGATGCCAGCGACTGCACGACGAGCAGCCGCGATATGAAAGCATCGCCGAGCGCGTAGCGCAGACGCGCGGCCGCGTCGCCGAAGAAGGAGCGGAGGCCGCGTCGCACGCCCGCGAGCTGCCCGGCTTGTGCCGGGATGTCGAGTACGGCGATGAGCAGCGCCGAGACGACGAAACTCGCGCCATTCACCGCGAACACGGCGCTCGTGCCGATGAGCGCGATGAGGCCGCCGGCGATCGAGGCCGCGACGATCTGGACGAGCCGACCAGTGGACCACGACACGGAGTTCGCGGCGAGGCGCTGCTCGGGCGTCGTGAGCGCCGGGAGGATGGCGCTGATCGTCGGGTTGAAGAACACACCCGCCGCGGAGAGACCGGCCGCGACCAGGTACGCATGCCACACGCCCTGCGGCCAGATGAGCGTGAGGACGAGCGTTGCGCGGACGAGGTCCGAGGCGATGAGGACGGTCTTGCGGCTGAACCGGTCGATGACCACACCCGCGACCGGTCCGAGGAGCAGGACCGGCATGATTTCGGTCGCGACCAGCCCGGCGACGGCGAGGCCCTGGCCGGAGAGTTGGAACACCAGGACCACGAGCGCGATGTAATGGAGGGTGTCGCCGAAGTTTGAGACCAGCTGGCCGAGCCAGAGCGGGAAGTAGCGCCGGCTGCGGACCACGGCGGCGTAGTCGCGCCCGACAAGCCGCAGTCGTGCAGCGAGCGTCGGAGCGGAGTTAGTCACGCCCACCCATCAAGAGATGTCGCATGTTGCGACTGGCTGGATTGAACAACACAGCAACCCGCAGGGAGGCTACAGCGAAGCGAAGAGGTCGACGATGTTGCCGTCGGGATCGAGGACCTGCGCGTAGCGCTGGCCCCAGAACGCATCCCACGGCGCGGTCTTCGATGGGTGGCCGGCCGCGGTGACCGTCGCGTGGACCGCGTCGACCTCGCCGGGTGACGCGCATTCGAAAGCGAGGCCCATAGCGTGGCCTGTTGACTGGGTCCACTCCGGGTCGAGCTTCCTCATGAGCTCGCGCGAATCGAGCATCAGCCGCAGCCCGTTCGGCAGCGTCGCCTCAACGTGATCGCCGTCACCCTCGGGTGCGCCGAACGCGACGCCGAGCAACGCGTAGAAGCGGATAGATGCGGGGATGTCCTTGGAGACGATCCCGATCGCGGCGAGCGCTGTCATGCCGCGACGCTAGACGAACTCGCGGAGCTGCGCCACGAACGCGTCGGCGGCGCGGGAGCGGTGGCGGTCGCGGCGGAAGGCGACGCCGACCGAGCGGGAGAGCGTGGGCTGCGAGAGCCGCACCGCGACCAGTGGGCCGCCCTTCTCGACGACCATGCTCGGCACGATCGCGACCCCGACGCCGGCGGCCGCCATCCGCAGGACGCCGTCCATTTCGCCGCCCTCGATCGCGAACGTCGGGTGGAAGCCGGCCTGCTCGCACGCGGTGACCGTGACGCTGCGCAGGTCATAGCCGTCGCGGAACATCACGAGCGGCACGCCGCGTAGCTCGCCGATCTTCACGCTCGTGCGCTTCGCGAGCGGATGGCGCTTGGCGACCGCAAGCACGAGCTCCTCGCGCAGGAGCGGCGTGGTCTCGAACAGCTCCTCGCGCGGCACGGGCAGGATGACGAGCGCCAGGTCGAGATCACCCGACGCGAGCCGGTCGACAAGGTCGCGCGAGCCGGCCTCTGCGACGCTCAGGGTCACACCCGGGTGCGCGAGGTGGAAGGCCGCGAGGACCCGCGGCAGCAGGACCGTCGACAGGCTCGGCGTGGCGCCTACGGACAGGCGGCCGCGCTCAAGGGTGGCCAGGCCCGCGACCTCGGAGCGGGCGCCGTCGACGTCCGCGAGGACCCGCCGGGCCCACGGCAGCAGGATCGCGCCGGCATCGGTCAGCGCGATGCCGGCCTTGCGGCGCTCCAGCAGCACCGAGCCGAGCTCGGATTCGAGCTTGCGGATCTGCTTGCTCACCGACGGTTGCGCGACGTGCAGCTCGACGGCGGCAGCGGTGAATGTGCCGGTGTCGGCCACCGCCACGAAGTACCGCAGCTGCTGGAGCTCCACGTCCTCGACAGGGTAGCGGCCAACTATGCCCTACGGCTATGGGTCTCAGTCCAACTATGTCTTTGTCAGTAAGGCCTCACCGGCATAGCGTTCCGTCATGGCAACGGCGACCGGCGTCCGCAAGATCGGCGACCGCGTCGAGCGCAAGGACCTCTGGTGGGTCGAGCCGCTCACGTACGTGCTCGTCCTCGGCGGGTTCATCGTCTACGCGACGTGGGCCAGCCTGGTGAACGCCAGCTACTACGTCGACCCGTATCTCTCGCCGTTCTATTCGCCATGTCTCGCCCAGAACTGCGTGCACCCGACGCTGCCGATCCTCGGGTCGTGGTGGAACCTGTCGCCGGCGATCCTCATCGTCGGCTCGCCGCTCGCGCTCCGGTTCACCTGCTACTACTACCGCCGCTCGTATTACCGCGGATTCCTTCTTTCGCCGCCTGCGTGCCTCGTCCCCGACGCACCGAAGAAGTACAGCGGTGAGACCAGGTTCCCGTTCATCATCCAGAACTTCCACCGGTACGCGTTGTACCTCGCGGTCGTGGTCCTCGCGGTCCTGTGGTGGGACACGATCCAGGCGTTCGATTTCCACGGCCGCTTCGGCATCGGTCTCGGGACGGTGATCATGCTGGTGAACGTGGTGCTCCTCAGCGGCTTCACGTTCGGCTGCCATGCCGCACGCTATCTCGTCGGCGGTTACCTCGACTCGTTCCACCGAGCGTCGCTGCGGTTCCGCCTCTGGACGCTCGCGAACCGGCTGAACGCACGGCACAACCGCTGGGCCTGGGCGAGCCTGGTGGTCGTCGGTCTCACCGACCTCTACATCCGGCTCGTCGCGATGGGGGTCATCGTCGATCCCCGCTGGATCAGCTGAGCCGATGAATGAGCGACGAGCGGCTTTGCCGCGAGGAGGGAGTCCTTCCGCCCGGGGCGTTCTCCGGCGGAGCCGGAGATTGAGCAGATGACACAAGAGGGCATCGAGCGGCACGACTACGACGTCCTCGTGGTCGGCGCCGGCGGCGCGGGACTGCGCGCGGCGGTCGAGGCCTCCGCGCAGGGGGCGCGAACCGCGCTCGTCTGCAAGTCGCTCCTCGGCAAGGCGCACACCGTCATGGCCGAGGGCGGCATCGCCGCGGCGCTTGGCAATGTGTGGAAGGAGGACAACTGGCGCGTCCACTTCCGCGACACCATGCGTGGCGGCAAGCTCCTTAACAACTGGCGGATGGCCCAGCTCCACGCGCAAGAAGCGCCGGACCGCGTCCTCGAGCTCGAGGAATGGGGCGCGCTCTTCGACCGGACGAAGGACGGCCTCATCCTGCAGCGCGACTTCGGCGGGCACCGCTACGCGCGCCTCGCGCACGTCGGTGACCGCACCGGCCTCGAGATGATCCGCATCCTGCAGCAGCACGCGGTGCACAAGGGCATCGACGTCTACATGGAGTGCAACCTCCAGAGGCTTCTCACCGACGGGGGCAAGATCGCCGGTGCGTTCGGGTACTGGCGCGAGAGCGGCAAGTTCGTGCTGTTCGGCGCCCGCGCCGTCGTGCTCGCGACCGGCGGTGTGGGCAAGGCCTGGAAGATCACGTCGAACTCGTGGGAGTACACCGGCGATGGGATGGCCCTGGCCCTCGACGCGGGCGCCGATCTCATCGACATGGAGATGGTCCAGTTCCACCCGACCGGGATGATCTGGCCGCCGAGCGTGCGCGGCCTCCTCGTAACGGAGGGCGTACGCGGCGACGGCGGCACGCTGAAGAACGCCCAAGGGAAGCGCTTCATGTTCGACTACATCCCTGAGTTCTTCCGCGCCGACACCGCCGACACCGAGCGCGAGGCCGACGCCTGGTATGAGGACAAGAAGAACCGTCGCACGCCCGATCTCCTGCCGCGCGACGAGGTCGCGCGCGCCATCAACAGCGAGGTCAAGGCCGGGCGCGGCACGCCGCACGGCGGCGTCTTCCTCGACATCGCCTCGCGCCGATCGGCCGAGTACATCAAGAAGCGGCTTCCTTCGATGTACCACCAGTTCAAGGAGCTCGCGGACGTCGACATCACGACCGACGCAATGGAGATCGGACCGACCTGCCACTACATCATGGGCGGCGTACGGGTAGAGCCGGAGACCGCTGCGGCGACGGTCCCCGGTCTGTTCGCGGCCGGTGAGGTCGCGGCCGGGATGCACGGCGCCAACCGTCTTGGCGGGAACTCGCTGTCGGACCTGCTCGTGTTCGGTCGGCGAGCCGGCGCCGGCGCGGCCGCGTACGCCAGCCGCATCAACGCGCGCGCGATCGACGACGCGCAGGTCGAGGCGGCCGCGCGCTCGATGCTTGGGCCCTTCGCGGCCGAAGGCGGCGAGAATCCGTACACGCTGCACGGCGAGCTGCAGGAGACGATGCAGGCCCTCGTCGGGATCATCCGCACCGAGTCCGAGCTCACCGAGGCGATCGCCAAGCTGGATCAGCTCAACGAGCGGCTCGACCGCGTCACGGTCGAGGGCAACCGGCAGTTCAACCCGGGGTGGCACCTCGCGCTCGACCTCCGTTCGATGTTCACGATCTCCAAGGCCGTCGCGCGTTCCGCCCTCATGCGCCGGGAGAGCCGCGGCGGGCACACGCGCGACGACTACCCGAAGACCGATCCCGAGTGGGGAAAGAAGAACGTGGTGACCCGCAAGCGCGGCGGGGAGCTCGAGCTATCCACCGAGCCGCTGCCGCAGATCCCCGAGGAGCTGCGCCAGCTGGTACTGGCGGAGGAGAAGCAACCGGCATGAAGCAGGAACTCATGGCCGACGCGGCGTCCCAGGGAAGCGTGACGCTGCGCGTCTGGCGCGGCACGAAGGACGGTGGGCGCTTCGAGCCATACACCGTCCCCACGGACGAGGGCATGGTCGTCCTCGACGTCATCCACAAGATCCAGGCGCTCCGCGCACCCGATCTCGCGGTGCGCTGGAACTGCAAGGCCGGCAAGTGCGGCTCGTGCAGTGCGGAGATCAACGGCAAGGCGCGCCTCATGTGCATGACGCGGATGAACACATTCGAGCCGGGCCAGGACATCACTGTCTCGCCGATGAAGACCTTCCCGATCATCAAGGACCTCGTGACCGATGTCTCGTACAACTACGAGAAGGCGAAGGAGGTCCCGGCGTTCAAGCCGAAGCCGAAGGAGGCCGACGGCACGCGGCGGATGTACCAGGAGGACGTGGATCGGGTCCAGGAATTCCACAAGTGCATCGAGTGCTTCCTGTGCCAGGACACCTGTCACGTGATCCGCGACCACGAGGAGAACAAGACGTCCTTCGCCGGGCCGCGCATGTTCGTGCGCTATGCCGCGCTCGAGATGCACCCGCTGGATACGAACGACCGTCTCGAGCTCATCCGCGCGAAGGCCGGTCTCGGCTTCTGCAACATCACGAAGTGCTGCAGCGAGGTCTGCCCCGAGGACATCCACATCACCGACAACGCGATCATCCCGCTCAAGGAGCGCGTGGTGACCGAGTTCTACGACCCCCTGGCGTGGGTGAAGCGCAGGGTCATGGGCCAGAAGCCGACGCACCCCGGCCGGGGCGAGCCGGAGCCGCCGTCCGCGAAGGCGTAGCCGGCCGGATGGAGCGCCGGCGGATCTTCGTCGTCGTCGTCGCCAGCGTTCTGCTGCTCGCTTTCGTGCTCCTCGTCCTCCGTCCCGGCGTGGAGCGAGGCGGGATCCAAGAAGTACTGATCATCGGCGCGATCTTCGCCGGCATCCTCGCGTTCGAGCGGTACCTTCGTTCCCGCTGATCCGGTGCGCCTGATCCCGCGCGGATAGGACAGCGAAGGACCGCCTGATAGCCTCGCGCTGATGGGTGGGACGCGCAACCGGACGGCCACGACCGGCCTGATCGCGGCCACCGTTGCCGTTTCGCTGCCATTCCTGGCCCTTGGCGTCGTCGGTCTTCTCTTGATGCCGGTCCAGCTCTGGCTCGTCGGCGTTCTGTACGTCGCGACGGTGCTGCTCGCCACGCGGCCGATCAAGATCCACCCCGACGCGGACCTCAGCCCGTCCGACGTCGCGATCATCGTCGGCGTCATCCTGCTCCCGCCGGGTGCGGTGGCCCTCGTCGCCGGCTTCGCCCGCCTTACCAACGACATCCTCAGCCGCAAGCGCGGCGAGCAGATCGTCCGCAACGCCGCAGCGGTCGCGATCTCCAGTGGCATCGCATCGGTCGTATACGCGTTCGTGTGGCGGGCCTTCGCCCCGCGCATGGACCTGCCGGCGTCGATCCCGGCCGCGGTGCTCGCGGTGCTCGCGCTCGTCGCCGTGGACATCGTGCAGCTGTACCTGCTCCTGCTGGTATTGCGCGGTCCGTCGCTCGAGCGCGGCTGGCGGTGGCTCGTCCGCACCGGCCGGGCCCAGCTCCTCTGGGGTCTCGCCGCAGTCATCGCGATCGAGATCATCCTCATCGAGCCGTTGTTCCTCATCCCCGGCATCCCGCTCTTCGTGTTCGGCTATCTCGACATCCGGGCGCGGTTCGTCGCCGAGCGCCGGGCACGCCTGCTCACGACCCTCGTCGAGGTGGGCCACGCGGTCGGGATGTCCTTCGACACGAACGAGGTCTTCCGCGCGGTGTACGCCCAGGTCCGGACGGTCCTCGAGTCAGACGCGTTCTTCGTCGCGATCGTCGACCCGGCGCACACGTACGTGACCTACCGGTTCCTCATCGATGGCGAGCAGGAGCTCCCCACGGAGCGCAAGCCCGTCGGCGGTACGCTCGCTGGCCTCGCGGTCAAGAAGGACCAGCCGATCCTCATCCGCGACGCGCGTAAAGACTTTGCCGCGCTTGGCCTCGTGCGCGACGCCTTCGGCACGGTCGACGAGCGCTCCATCCTCGTGGCGCCGATGCGCAGCCAGGGCAAGGTCTTCGGCGCGCTGTCCGTGCAGAGCGTCAAGCCGAAGGCCTATGACGAGGGTGACCTCGAGCTGCTCGGCGCGATCGCGAACGAGGCGGCCATCGCGATCGACCGCGCGGATCTCTACGAGCGCACGACGGCGCTGTCGCGCCGCCTGTTCGACCTGCACCGTATCGGCGTCGCGCTCTCGTCGCAGCGCGACCTGCCCGACCTGTTGAAGCTCCTCGCGCAGTCCGTCGTATCCACGATCGACGCGTCCGGTACGTACATCTACCTCGACGACGGCGCCGGGGAGAACCTGGAGTTCGCGGCCACCAACGACGATCGGCCGGTGGCCGTGAAGAGCCTGCCCAAGAACGAAACGCTGGACCGGGTCCTGGAGCAGCGTCAGCCGGTCGAGGTCGAGGACTCGGCGACCGCGCCCGAGCCCATGCGCTCGATGATGCTCGAGCGCGGCCAGCGCGCCCTCTTTATCCAGCCGCTCCGCGCCGCCGATACATCCATCGGCATGTTCTTCGTGGTCTGGGCCGAGCCGCACGAGTTCACCGACGACGATCGCGAGCTCATCGGTGTGCTCGCCGGGATGGGTGCCGCGGCGATCCGGTCAATGCGCCTGTACCTCGAGCTCGACGACGCGTATCTCTCGACGGTGTCCAAGCTGACCGCGATGATCGAGGCGCGCGACGGCTACCACGAGGACCATCAGCGCCGGATCGCGGCGGACGCCGTCGGCGTGGGGGAGCGCCTCGGCTTCGACGATGAGGCACTGCGCGACCTGCGGTATGGCTCGCTGTTCCACTCCCTTGGCAAGATCGGTGTTCCGGCCACGATCTTGGGTAAGAGCGGTCCGCTCACTCCCGAGGAGCGCAAGATCCTGCAGGAGCACCCGGTGCTCGGCGCGCGGATCCTTGAGTCGATCGCGTTCCTGCGGACCGTCGTCCCGATCGTGCGCCACGCGAACGAGCGCTGGGACGGATCGGGCTATCCGGACGGCCTCGCGGGGAGCGACATCCCGGTCGCCGCGCGGATCCTCGCGGTCGCCATCAGCTACGAGGCGATGCTGGCGGACCGCCCGTACCGCCGGGCCTTGCCACCGGAGGCCGCCGTCGCCGAGCTGCGCGCGCTCGCCGGCACCTGGTACGACGAGCGGGTCGTCGACGAGTTCATCACGATGATCGAGGCGCGGGGCACGGTCGCGGCCGCGGAGGTCGAGGTCGGCGCCTCCCGGGAGCTCGCGATCCTCGCGGAGATCACTCCTGAGTTCCACACGCTCCTCGACATGGCGCAGCTGTTGTCGCGCATCCTCGCGATCCTCGAGCGCCACATGCCGGAAGCGTGGTTCACGATCATGCTCCGCGAGGAGTCGACCGGCGATCTCGTCGTTCGCTCGGCTGCCGGCAGCCGCACCGATCTGGCCGGGCCCGTCCGCGTCCCGAAGGGCCGCGGGCTGACCGGCTGGGTCGTCGAGCACGGCGAGGCCCAGATCGTCGACGACATCCGCACGGACCCGCGCTACGTCGGAGACCCGACCGTTCGCTCCGAGATGGTCGTGCCGCTGCGTACGTCCGGCCGCACGATCGGCGCGCTCGTCGTGTCGCATGCGTCGGTCGGCGTGTTCGGCCAGCGTGACCTCACCCTGCTGCAGACCGTCGCCGCGCAGATCGCGTCGGCCATCGACGTTGCCGAGCTGCACGAGCGGCTGAAGCGCGCTGCGAACACCGACGCGCTCACCGGGATCCACAACTATGGCTACTTCTACGGTCGGCTCGAGGAGGAGGTCGCGCGCGCCGAGCGCCACGACACGCCGCTCGCCGTCGCGTACTTCGACATCGACGACCTGAAGAAGGTGAACGACACGCACGGTCACCTTGCCGGTGACGCGGTGCTGCGCGACCTCGGGGCTCTGATCGGGAAGCGCGTTCGCACCGAGGACATCCCGGCCCGCTACGGCGGTGACGAGTTCGCGATCGTCATGCCGGAGACGCCGCGGGACGAGGCCGAGAAGGTCGTGCAGCGACTCATGGACGAGCTCGACAGCTGCGAGGTCGAGATGCAGGACGGCACCAAGATCAAGATGCCGGCGCGCTCGTGGGGCATCTCCTCGTACCCGCTCGACGGGAAGACCGCAAAGGCGCTCGTCGAGAACGCCGACACGCGCGCCTACGCTCTCAAGCGCAGGCGATCGGGAGCGAGCACGTAGACCACGATGATCACGTCGCGCTCATCCGCGACGGGGTCACGCCGGGCGGGACGTGGCTCGAGCTCGGATCCGGGACCGGCGCCTTCACCCTTGCCCTCGTCGAGCTGCTCGGACCGGGCGGCACCATCCACTCCGTCGACACCGACCGTGGCGCGCTGTCCACGCAGCTGGCGGCCGTGCGCGCGCGGTTCCCGACCGCGCGGCTCCAGCAGCGGACCGCTGATTTCACGCGCCCGCTCGGCTTCAACGGGATGGACGGCGTGCTCATGGCCAACTCGCTGCACTTCGTGAAGGACAAGGCGCCGGTGCTCGCGCTCGTGCGCTCGTATCTCAAGCCGGGCGGCACGTTCGTGCTCGTGGAGTACGACGCCGACCGGGGCAACCTCTGGGTCCCGTATCCGATCGGCTACACGACCTGGCTCGCCGTGGCTCCGCGCGCTGGATTCATCGGGACGCGGTTGCTGGGGCGGGTGCCCAGCCGCTTCATGAATTCGATCTATGCGAGCGCCTCGACCGCGTAACTGCGCGCTCGCGCAGGTCGTCGACCCAGAGGTTGGCGTGGATCGCGGTCGCAGCGACGACGCCCTGCGCCACCGCGACCACGATCAGCTGCTCGCCGACGGCGGCGTTCCCCGCAACGTAGACCCCTGGCACCGTGCTGATCTCGTGCTCGTCCGTGACCACGACGCCCTGGTCGTTGATCTCACAGCCGAGCGACCGAGCGAGCTCGCTGTGCTGGCGCTGGCCCGCGACGATGAAGAGCGCTGCGCGCGGCAGCGGCGGCCCGCCGTCGAAGACGACGCGCTCGAGGCGGCCCCCGTCGCCCTCGAGCCCGGCGATGCGCTCCTCGCGGATACGCACGCCCTGCAACTCGCATAGCGCGCGGTCAGGCGCAGTGAGCGGTCGTCCGTCGGTGAGCAGCACGATGTCCTCGCTCCAGGCGAGCATCGCTAGGGCAGCCTCCACGCCGACCGCAGCCTGGCCGTACACGCCGATCGGCTGGCCCTGGTACTCGAAGCCGTCGCAGTGGGCGCAGTGGTGGACGCTTCGGCCATAGAGCTCGGCGAGACCTGGGATGCCGGGGACGACGTCGGTCACGCCGGTCGCAAGGAGGACGCGCCGCGCTCCGACTTCTTCGCCGGCGGCGGTGCGAACGACGAACGCGCCACACATGCCGCTGATCTGCGTGACCATGCCGGGGCGCACCTCGACCGTTGGATACGTTTCGAGGTCGGCGCGCGCCGCGCGGATGAGGTCCGCGGGCGCCGTGCCGTCCCGCGTCAGGAAGCCGTGGATCGCTGCCGCGTGCCGGTTCCGGGTCTCACCGGCGTCGATGACGATCACGCGCCGGCAGCATCGCCCGAGCATCAGCGCCGCTGACAGTCCGGCGGGGCCGCCACCGGCGATCGCGACGTCGACCTGCTGCATGAGCCAATTCTGCGCGAAGATCGCTAGCCGAGCAGGTCCTTCACGATGTCGCGCTCCTTCTCGAGCTCGGCGATCGTCGCGTCGATCTTGGCCTTCGCGAAGGCGTCGACCTTCACGCCCTGGACGATCTCGTACCCACCGTCGCCCTTCGAGCGCAGGGGGAACGACGACACGATGTTCCGCTCGACGCCGTAGCTCCCGTCGGAGACGACCGCGGCGCTGAACCACTCGTCGCCCGGGGTCCGGGTCACCAGGCTCTTCACGTGATCCACGATCGCCTGGACCGCCGAGAACGCGCTCGAGGAACCACGGGCCGCGATGACCGCGGCGCCGCGCTGCTGCACCGCGGGGATGAACGCGCTTTCCAGCCAGGCGCGGTCCACGATCTGGTCCGCGGGCTTACCGCCGAACGTCGCGTTCGTGAAGTCCGGGTACAGCGTCGCGCTGTGGTTGCCCCAGATCGCGAGATGCGACACGTCCTTACTGCGCATTCGGGCCTTCGCTGCGAGCAGCGACGTGGCGCGGTTCTGGTCGAGGCGGGTGAGCGCGGTCCAGCGGTCGGCAGGGACGCGGTCGCCCGCCGCGTGCCTGGCGATGAGGCAGTTCGTGTTGCAGGGGTTGCCGATGACGACGACCCGCACGTTCTTGGATCCGTGCTGCGCGACGGCCTTGCCCTCGTCCACGAAGATCGGTCCGTTCTTCCGGATGAGGTCACCGCGCTCCATGCCAGGGCCGCGCGGGATGCTGCCCACCAGGAGTACCCAGTCGGCGTCGTGGTGGCTCTCGGCGCGATCGGAGCTGGCCGATACGTTCGCGAGCAGCGGGTACGCGCCGTCCTCGAGCTCCATGACGACGCCCTTGGCTTTCTCGATCATCGCGGGGATGTCGGAGAGGCGGAGGTCGATCTCGGTCTCGGGACCGAACATCTCGCCTGCGGCGATGCGGGGGAGCAGCGCGTACGCGACCTGACCGGTCGCACCGGTGACGACGACACGGACAGTGCTCATGGCGTGACTCCTTCTCTGCGTGTGGTCTACGCGGGCTGCTTGTTGTCCGCGCCGCCGTAGACGACCTCGGCTTCGATCTCCACCAGGATCCGATTGTCGATGAAGTTGACCTGCACGATCGTGGTCGCGGGAAGGATGTCACGGAAGTAGTCGCCGTGCACGACGGCCACGCTCTCGATCGAGGCCGTGTCGGCCACGTACACCCGCGTCATGATCGTGTCCTCGATGCGGCCACCGAGATCCTCGACGGCTTCCCTGATGATCTGGAGCGCGCGCTGCATCTGATCGACGACGCCCCCGCTGACCGGCGTGCCGTTCTCATCCAGCCCGGCCGTGCCGGCAACGCGGATGACATTGCCGTGGCGAACGGCGCGCGAGTAGCCGAATTGGAATTCGAACTTGGTCTTGGTGCTGTGCCGCCAGCGAAGGGGGTTGTTGGCGTCCTGCTCAGGCATGGACGGCCGCCAGCTGCGTGATGACCGCGTCGGCGAACTGGCTCGTACCGACTGCCGTGGGGTCGTCGCGGTCGGGCTTGAGGTCGTAGGTCACGTCCTTGCCGATGGCAACGACGGCGGCGATCGCATGCTCGAGACGGTCGCCTGCGGACCGCTCGCCAATGTGCCGAAGCATCATCGCGCCGCCCAGCATGAGCGCCATCGGGTTGACCTTGTTCTGACCCGCGTACTTGGGCGCGGATCCGTGGATGGCCTCGAACACCGCGACGCCGTTCTCGCCGATGTTGGCGCCCGGCGCGACGCCGAGCCCGCCGGCGAGACCCGCGACGAGGTCGCTGACGATGTCGCCATAGAGGTTCGGCAGCACGAGGACGTCGTAGAGCTCGGGCTTCTGCACGAGCTGCATGCACATGTTGTCGACGATGCGGTCCTCGAACTCGATCTGCGGGTACTCCTTCGCGACCTCGCCGGCGATGCGCAGGAACAGGCCGTCGGTGAACTTCATCACGTTCGCCTTGTGGACCGCGGTGACCTTCTTGCGGCCGTTCGCGACCGCGTACTCGAACGCGAACTTCACGATGCGGCGGCTGCCCATCTCCGAGATGTACTTGATGGAGATCGCGGCGTCCTCGCGGAGCTTCGTCTTGCCGGCCTTCTCGATGGCGGCACGCACCTCGGTCAGCTCGGGTGTGTTGATGTCGAACTCGATCCCGGCGTAGAGGTCCTCGATGTTCTCGCGGACCACGACGAGGTCGATGTTCCCCATCGGCGCGCGCACGCCCGGGTACGTCTTCGCCGGGCGGAGGTTCGCATAGAGGTCGAACTCCCTGCGCAGGGCGACGTTCACCGAGCGGAAGCCTTTGCCGAGCTCCGTCGTCAGCGGGCCCTTGAGGCCAACTTTGTTCCTGCGAATGGAAGCCAGCGCCTCCTCCGGGAATGGCGTGCCGAATTTCTCGATCGCGGGCACGCCGATCTCCTGGCGGTCCCACGCGATCTTCACGCCGGTGGCGTCGATCGCGCGGACGGTCGCCTCGACGATCTCGGGGCCGGTCCCGTCACCGGGGATGAGGGTGATGTTGTAGGTGGTCACTTCGGGACTTCCGCAGCTTCCTTGGCGGTCTTCACGGGCTCGTCGCCCGGGGTCGGACGATTGTGGCTTTCCTGCGGCGAGCCCTGCTCGACCGCGCCGCTCACGACCACACCGGCCGAGAGCGTCGGGCCGCCCGCGCGGAGCTCCGCGAGGAGGCCTCCGGCCAGCAGTGTCTTCGCCTCGCTGGGGAGGAAGCTGCAGCTGAGCGGGATCTCGACGCCCTTGTCGGTGCGCGCGATCACGATCTCGTTGTCCTTGTTGGACGCGAGTGCGTCACGCAGACCGTTGATCGTGAGCACGTCGCCCTGCCCGATCTTCGCGAGGTCGCCCTCGTTCTTGAACACGAGCGGGGGAATGCCCTGCGAAATGAGGTTGCGACGGTGGATACGGGCGAACGACTGTGCGATGACGGCGCGGATGCCGAGCGCCTTCGGTGCGAGGGCCGCGTGCTCGCGGCTCGAGCCCTGCCCGTAGTTCTGGCCGGCGACGATGAATCCGCCGCCCTTCTCGCGCGCGCGCTGCGGGAAGGTGGGGTCGAACCGCTTGAAGGTGAACTCCGCGATCGCGTTCACGTTTGAGCGAAGAGCCATGACGACCGCGCCATCCGGCGACAGGTCGCCGGTGGACACGTTGTCGCCGAGCTTGATGATGACCTCGCCGTTGAGCATGTTCTGGAGCGCGGTCTGCCGCGGCGGCGGCTGGATGTTCGGGCCCTTGATGACATGGATCTTCGCGGCCTCCTCGGCCGGCGGCGGGACCAGGATGTTCGCGTCGTCGACGCCCGGGTCCATGGCCGGATACGCGAACGTCGGCTCCTCGCCGAGATCGCGCGGGTCGGTGATGACGCCGCGGAGCGCGGTCGCCGCGGCCGTGGTCGGGCTGCACAGATAGACCTGATCGTTGTCGGTGCCGCTCCGGCCGGGGAAGTTCCGGTTGAACGTGCGGACCGAGACGCTGCCGGTCGGCGGCGCCTGACCCATGCCGACGCAGGGACCGCACGCGGGCTCCAGCATTCGCGCACCGGAGGCGAGCATCGCCTGGTACGCGCCGCCGTCGGCGAGCGCGTCGAGGATCTGCTTCGAGCCGGGAGTCACCGTCATGAAGACCTCGGGGTGCGCGGTCTTGCCCTTCATGACGGCGGCGACGATCGCGAGGTCCGCGTAGCCCGAGTTCACGCTCGAGCCGACGCACACCTGCTGGACCTTGATGCCCGCGACCTCGCGGACCGGCACGACGTTGCCGGGGCTCGACGGCTTCGCGATGAGCGGCTCGAGCTTGGCCAGGTCGATGACCTCGCGCTCCTAGTACGAGGCGCCCTGGTCGGCGCCCAGCTCGATGAAGTCGTCCGGCCGCCTCTGCTCGGTCAGCCATTCCTTGGTTCGGCGGTCGCTCGGGAAGATGCCGGTGGTGGCACCGAGCTCGGCGATCATGTTGCAGATCGTCCCGCGCTCCGGGACCGAGAGCGTCTCGACGCCGGGACCGGTGAACTCGAAGATGCGGCCCACGCCGCCCTTCACGTCACGACGCCGCAAGAGCTCAAGGATGATGTCCTTGGCCTGGATCCACGGACCGAGCTTGTTCTCGAGGCGGACCTCCACGACCTTCGGCATCGCCATGGTGAAGCCGTGTCCCGCGAGCGCCACCGCGACGTCGAGGCCGCCGGCGCCGATGGCGATCATCGACACCGAGCCCGCCATGACGGTGTGACTGTCCGCGCCGAGGAGCAGCTGGCCCGGCTTCGCGAAGCGCTCCATGTGGAGGTAGTGGCAGATGCCGGTGCCCGGGCGGGAGAAGTGGATGCCGTGCTTCTGCGCGAACGAGCGCAGGAACATGTGGTCGTCCGGGTTCTTGAAGTCGATCGCAAGGATGTTGTGGTCCACGTAGACGATCGCGAACGGGATCTTGATGCGGTCGATGCCCAGCTCCTCGAGCTGGAGGAACCCCATCGTTCCGGTGGTGTCCTGGAGGAGTCCCTGGTCGACCCGGAGCGAGACCTCGCCGCCTGCCTTGAGATCGCCCGCGGTCAGATGCTCCTGGATGATCTTCTGGGTCAGGTTGAGCGCGGCCATCGTCGGACCCTCCCGCTGTGCGTCGCTGCGGGCCCATCGTAGGCGCGGAAACGACCATCGAACAATCCTATGGACTTGCTAGCAGTATAGATTTCCTCTATATCTAACCGGTGGAGCTGGGCCAGGTCGAGGCGTTCGTCGAGGCCAATCGCCGCGGCAGCATCAGCCGCGCCGCGGACGTCCTCGGGCTGACCCAGCCGACCTGCACGGCACGGCTCCAGGGCCTCGAGCGCGAGCTCGGGGCCCAGCTCCTCGTGCGCGGACGGCGCGGCGTGTCGCTCACGCCGGCGGGGCGGCGCTTCCTGCCCCGCGCCATCGCCGCCATGGAGTCGTTGCGCCGCGGCGCAACAGAGGCAAAGGCCGGGAGCGAAGCCCGCGGCGGTCTCCTGGCCATCGGCCTCGCGTCGGATCTCGCGCTCTATCTCGCCCCACGTGCGCTCGCGCGGTTCGCGTCGCGGCATCCCGCGGTCGAGACGCTCGTCCGGAGCGGCCACTCGCGGTTCGTCGCCGATCTTCTGCGGTCGGAGGAGGTCGAGATCGCGCTCGTGAGCCAGCTCGTCCTGCTGCCCGATCTCGCGTCGCGTCCGCTGTTCACCGAAACGGTCCCGGTCGTCGTCGCGCCGTCGCACCGGCTCGCGAAGCGCGGCTCGGTGAAGATCGACGAGCTCGCTCGCGCCGGTCTCGTCGTGCGCGATCCGGCGGCGTTCCTCCGGACCATCACGCTCGCGTTCTTCGCAGCGGGTGACACGGCGCCGCGGATCCTCATGGAGCTGGACAACACGGAAGCCTGCAAACGCGTCGTGCTCTCCGGTCTCGGCGCGGCATTGCTGCCGGAGATGGCCATCCGGACCGAGCTCGCGCGGGGCGATCTCGTCCAGCTCAAGGTCGAGGGTCACCCTCCGCCGAAGCGCGCGATCCATGCGCTCATGCGCTCGGGCTCCGAGCCTTCTGCCGCGGCCACGGCCTTGTTACGGTTGATGGGCTGATGGACGTCTCCGCGATCGTCGCGATCATCCTCATCGACCTCGCGCTGTCAGGGGACAACGCACTCCTCATCGGGATGGCGGCGCGGCGCCTTCCCGACGATCAGCGGCGCAAGGCGATCGCCTTCGGCGGTCTGCTCGCGGTGATCCTGCGTATCGTCGCAGCCGCGGCGGTCACGGTCCTGCTCGCGATCCCGTTGCTCCAGCTCACCGGCGGCGTCGTCCTCGCGATCATCGCCTACCGGCTCGTGCGGCCCGGCGCGAACGACGCGCACAACGACGTGCGTCCCGCGGGCACGCTCCGCGAAGCGGTCTTCACGATCCTTGTCGCCGACGCCGCGATGAGCACGGAGAACGTCCTCGGCGTCGGCGGCGCGGCCCATGGCGACCTGCCGCTGCTCGCATTCGGCCTCGCGGTCTCCATCCCGATCGTCCTGTTCGGCAGCGGGATCATCGCGAATGTGCTCGACCGGGCCCCGCGGCTCATCTGGTTCGGCGCGCTCGCGCTCATCTGGACGAGCGCGGACATGATCCTCAGCGACCCGGCGATCGACTCGCATCTGCCCGACCACATCGCTCTCAGTGCGGCGCTCGCGCTGCTCATCCTCGGTCTGGTGCAGGGCGCACTGCTCGTGCGCCGCCGCGCGGCGTAGGGCGAGCTCAGTGCGGTCGCCTGACAGCCGCGGCTCCATCGGCGTCGTCAACACGAGGCACCTGGACCTCTCCGAGCCGCTTCCGCTGGACTCGGGCCTCGAGCTCGCGAACGTGCGCATCGCGTACGAGACGTATGGCGCGCTCTCGCCGGCGAAGGACAACGTCATCCTCGTATGCCACGCGCTGTCCGGCGACGCGCATGCGGCCGGATGGAGCGACGACCCGAACGCGCCAACGACGGTGGACGGCGTCGGCGCTGCCGAGCGTGGCAAGAGCGGGCTCGGGTGGTGGGACGGGCTCATCGGTCCGGGCAAGGCCTTCGACACCGACCGCTATCACGTGGTCTGCACGAACCTGATCGGTTCGTGTCGCGGATCCACCGGCCCGGGCTCGATCGATCCGGCAACGCTGAAGCCCTACGGCGCGACGTTCCCGGTGGTGACCGTCGGCGACATGGTCCGCGCGCAGTACCAATTCCTCCACGAGCTCGGCATCGAGCGGCTCTTCGCGGCCAGCGGCGGATCGCTCGGCGGGATGCAGGCGCTCGAGTGGGCCGTCGCGTATCCCGACGCGGTCCGTGCGATCGTGCCGATCGCGAGCACCGCGCGCCTCGGCACGCAAGGCATCGCCTGGAACGCGATCGCGCGGAACGCCATCACCAGCGATCCGGACTGGCAGGGCGGCGCGTACCACGGCACCGGCAGGCAGCCCGATGCGGGCATCAAGACCGCGCGCATGGTCGGCCACATCACGTATCTCTCGGCGCAGGCCGTGATCGAGAAGTTCGGCCGCAGGTTCCAGCGCGGCGGCGACCAGCCGCGGTACGACCTCACCGAGCCGGACTTCGAGGTCGAGTCCTACCTGCGATACCAGGCCGACGCGTTCGCGAAGCGGTTCGACGCCAACGCCTATCTCTATATCTCTCGCGCGCTCACGTACTTTGACCTCGCGCGCACGTATGGCGCGGGCTCGCTCGAGCGGGCGCTTGCGAACGTTCGCGCCGCAACGCTCCTGCTGTCGTTCTCCTCTGACTGGCTGTACCCGCCGGCCGGCTCCGAGGAGATCGCCGCGGCGCTCCGCGCGAGCGGCAAAGACGCTACGCATGTCATCATCGACGCGAACTACGGTCATGACTCGTTCCTCCTCGAGGAGGACGAGATGACGAGGCGCATCACCGCGTTCCTCGACCGCGTGGGGGAGAAGGTCAGGACATGAGCCAGGACGGCGAGCTCGGCACGGGCGACTTCGGGTTCGACACCCGCGCCATCCACGCGGGCCAGCGGCCCGATCCCTACACCGGTGCGCGCGCGGTACCGATCTTCCAGACGACGTCGTATGTGTTCGAGGACCCCGAGTCCGCCGCCGCGTACTTCAACCTGCAGGAGTACGGCAACACGTATTCACGGATCATGAATCCGACGACCGCTGTCTTCGAGGAGCGCGTTGCGAGCCTCGAGGGCGGCGCCGGCGCAGTCGCGTTCGCAAGCGGGCTCGCGGCACAGGCCGCGGCGTTGTTCACGATGCTCACCCCCGGCGACCACATCGTCGCGTCGAGCGCGCTCTACGGCGGCACCCTGACGCAGCTGAAACACCTCGCCCGGAAGCTTTCGCTCGAAATCACGTTCGTCGATCCCGACCAGCTCGACAACTGGAAGGCCGCGCTCACGCCGAACACGAAGGTCCTGTTCGGCGAGACCATTGGCAACCCCGGTGGCAACGTCCTGGACATTGCTGGTGTCGCGGAGATCGCACACCGGCACGGCGCTCCCTTGATGATCGATTCGACCTTCGCGACGCCCTACCTCTGCCGGCCGATCGAACACGGCGCCGACATCGTCGTGCACTCCGCCACGAAGTTCATCGGCGGGCATGGCACGAGCATCGGCGGCGTCGTCGTCGAGGCGGGCACCTTCGACTGGTCCAACGGCCGCTACCCGGTGGTCGCCGACCCGTCGCCCGCGTATCACGGGCTCGCGTTCCACGAGACCTTCGGCATGTATGGCTATCTCATGAAGCTCCGCGCTGAATCGCTGCGCGACCTCGGCGGCGCGCTCTCGCCGTTCAACGCCTTCCTGTTCCTGCTCGGCCTCGAGACGCTGCCGCTCCGGATGGCAAAGCACGTCGAGAACGCGACCGCGGTCGCGACGTTCCTCGCCGGGCACACGGCCGTCGAGAGTGTCCGCTACCCGGGCCTGCCGTCGAGCCCGTACCGCACGCTCGTCGACCGCTACCTCCCGAAAGGCGCGGGCTCCATCTTCGTGTTCGACCTCGTGGGCGGCCGCGCGGCGGGCCAGACGTTCATCGAGCACCTCGATCTCTGGAGCCACCTCGCGAACGTCGGCGACGCGAAGAGCCTGGTCATCCATCCGGCAAGCACGACGCACCGGCAGCTGAACGACGACGAGCTCAAGGGTGCCGGCGTCGGCCCCGGCACGATCCGGCTGTCCGTCGGGCTCGAGACGGTCGAGGACCTCATTCGCGATCTCGCGCGCGGGCTCGCGGCGACGGTATGACCGAGCCGTACCAGGATCCGAAGGTCATCCTCAAGACGCTTCGTGGCGCGCGCACCGTTGCGATCGTGGGCCTCTCGAAGGACGCGCTGCGCCCGTCGCACTTCATCGGGTTCTACCTGCAGCGCCACGGCTACACGATCGTCCCCGTGAATCCAAAGGAGCAGGAGATCCTCGGTGAGAAGGCCTACGCCTCGCTCACGGACATCCCGTTCCCCGTGGACATCGTCGACGTCTTCCGGCGACCGGAGGCTGTCCCGGAGATCGCGCGCGACGCGGTCGCCATCGGCGCGAAGTCACTCTGGCTGCAATTCGGCGTCATCAGTCCCGAGGGTGCCCGGATCGCGACCGACGGTGGTCTCGACGTCGTCATGGACCGCTGCATGAAGGTCGAGCACGCCCGCCATCTGGGCCGGATGCACTGGCTGGGGTTCAACACCGGGCGCATCACGTCGCGGCGCGAGCGCGCCAGTGCCTGAGAAGGCTGAGGTGGGCGAGCGCATCGCGCTCGTCTACGAGGGGGCGGATCGCCCGGGGATCCTGCATGCGATCACAAAGGTCATCCTCGCGCACGGCGGCAACATCACCGGGATCGACATCCCCGAGCGCGGTGGCGATCGCGCGCGCGTCCACGTGGAGGTCGACCTCCCTTCAACGACGACCGGCACGAAGCTGGTCGAGGAGTTGCGCGGCCTCGATGACCTCGATCAGGTCGAGCTCGTCCCGTCGATGTCGGAGGTCTTCGGCAAGCGGATCATCGTCGTCGGCGGCGGCGCGCAGGTGGGGCAGGTCGCGCTCGGCGCGATCTCCGAGGCAGATCGGCACAACATCCGCGGCGAGAAGATCAGCATCGACACGATCCCGATCGTCGGTGAGGAGAACCTCGCGTCCGCCGTGCGCGCGGTCGCCCGGTTGCCGCGCGCGGTCGCGCTCGTGCTCGCCGGCTCGATCATGGGCGGCGACATCACCACGGCGGTCGAGGAAGTGCGCGCGCGCGGGATACTCGTCATCAGCCTCAACATGGCCGGCTCGGTGCCCAAGGCCGCCGATCTGGTCGTGAGCGATCCGGTGCAGGCCGGGGTCATGGCCGTGATGGCCGTGGCGAAGACCGCGAAGTTCGACATCACGCGCCAGCGGGGTCGGACCTACTAGCGCGACTTCCCGATGTGGCCGAGGTGCGTGTCGGCGAACGACGTCGGGTACTTGAGCCCGTAGCCCGCCATCCGATCCATACCCACATGGCCCACGAGGACCGCTCCAGCGACGACGATGGCGTCGTTCCCGTCGAACAGGCCGAGCCCCAGAACGGCGAAGCCGGGCAGCCAGTGATGGAACACGTTGTACGTGACGGCGCCGAGCCCGGGGCCGGACAGGTAGCCGATCATCGACACGTCCACCGCGAGCAGGAGCGGGACGAGGAGCCACGGGCTCCCGCCGTGGACGAGGTACAGCGCGACGGCGAAGACGAAGATCGCCGCGCCCTCGATCCGGAGCAGCAAGCGGACCGTGCCGGTGACCACGGCCGCAGCATACGAGCGATAACGAATGGAACGGCAACGTTCCCGGCGGCTCGGGCTGGAACGAGCATGTGAAGCAAGGACCTCCAGCTCAGGGATGGCGCGGCGTAGCACCGGGCGGGTCACCCGGACCCGCCGCGATCCTCGCAAGCGAAGCGCGCACGTCCACCGGACCCGGCTCGACGAGCACGCTCCCATCGGGGAAGACCAGGGTCGGCACCGACATGTAGCCGCGGGCGGCTGCGCGGATGAAGCGCTGGGCCTCGGCATCGTTCTCGATCTCGATCTCACGGAAGGCGATGTGCTCGCGCTCGAGCCAGCGTTTCAGCGACCAGCAGTGGCCACAGGTGCGTGTCGTGTACACGACGAGCTCGTCAGGCGCGCTCACGATGCGGGCCGGACCTACTGAGGCGTCGGCGCTTCGGGGATCGTGAGCGTCGTTACCACGGAGGAAGGCGGCAGGCATTCGGTCGCGCTGCAAGCCTGCGACCGGACCTCCACCGCGAGGCGGATATCGCCGGTACCGCGCGGGATGACCAGCTCGACCGGGATCGCGACGCGGATCGAGCCTTCGTACGCGGCGAACGCTTCAGCGATCCCGGCCACCCGGAAGGTGCTCGTCGGGGGCCAGGGGAACGCGCCGACGCGAGCGCCCGACGGTTCGCTGGTGATCGTGATCTCGAGCGGCTGATAGCCGGCCAGAGCCACGGGCCCATAGGTGTGCCATCCGGCGGGGATCGTGAGCTCCACGCCAAGCCCCAGCCGCTGGTACGCGAAATAGGTGGGGGAATCGATCCAGGCGCGGACCGCAAGGTGCTGCTCGCGACCTCGACCTTCGACCGTGTCCCTTGGCTGGGCGGGCTCAGGGCCCGTCAGCTGCGCCAAGAGCAAGCGACCGCCTTCACGGAGGCGGTAGTTCTCTTCGACGAGCTTCCGCTCGACGCGTCCACTCGCGTCAAGGATGAACGTCATCGGGTAGGCCACTCCCAGCTGCTCCGGCTTCGTCGAACCGCCGAAGGCGGCGTGATGCGCCTCAAGGTCCCGGTCGAGCACACCGAGCTCGCGAATGACCCGGCTCCCTTCGTCGGAGAGCAGCGGGTAGGTGATGCCGTGCCGCTCGGCGAACCCGCCCAGATCGGCTGGCCGGTCATAGCTGATCGCGAAGATCGCGTATCCGGCGGCCTCGAACGCCGGCAGGACCTGTTGCAGCTGAACCAGCTGCATCTTGCAGTACGGTCACCAGACGGCGCTCCGGTGAAAGACGACGATCGCGCGGCGCGTGCCGCGACTCGCATGCAGATCCACGGTCTCACCGCGCTGGTCAGGGAGCCGGACGTCGGGAAAGCGTTCTCCGACGTTGGGCCCGCGGGCGCGGTCATCGAGTTCGGTGGCCACGTCGCTACCTTAGCCTGCGGCCCGACGCTGCACCCTGAGGCCGAGAGGATCCTCCACAGCCCGTATCCTCGCCACATGGCGACGGTCCGCGGCGCGACGGTGGAGTTCCGCGCGGTCACCAAGCGATACGCCGACCAAACAGCCGTCGACGAACTCTCGCTCACGGTGCCCGCGGGGAAGATCTGCATCCTGGTCGGCCCGAGCGGATCGGGGAAGACGACGTCGCTGAAGATGGTGAACCGGCTCATCGAGCCGACATCGGGTGCGATCCTCATCGATGGCAAGGACGTGCTGCAGGAAGATCCGGTGCTCCTGCGCCGCCGGATCGGCTACGTGATCCAACAGGTCGGGCTGTTCCCGCATCAGACGATCGAGGAGAACGTCGGCACCGTGCCCCGGCTCCTGGGCTGGCCGGCCGGGCGGATCCGCGCGCGATCGGGCGAGCTGCTCGAGCTCGTCGGCCTCGAGCCGGCCCGTTACGCGAAGCGGTACCCGGCGCAGCTCTCGGGCGGGGAGCGGCAGCGGGCCGGGGTCGCCCGAGCGCTCGCCGCGGAGCCGCCGGTCATGCTCATGGACGAGCCCTTCGGTGCGGTCGACCCGATCGTCCGCGATCGGCTGCAGACCGAGCTCCTCCGGATCCAGCGCGAGCTCGGGACGACGATCCTGTTCGTCACGCACGACATCGACGAGGCCATCCGGCTTGGCGACCGCATCGCGCTCATGAAGGATGGCCGGCTCGTCCAGTTCGATCCACCCGGAGAGCTCCTCGCGCGCCCGGCGAACGAGTTCGTCGCGCAGTTCGTCGGCAGCGACCGGGGTCTCAAGCGGCTCGGGCTGCTGACGGCCGGTGGCGCCGACCTCGACGCGTCGGTCGATCGTGCCGCCGTCGATCCGCGCGCGCCGGTGCTCGGCGCGTCGACGACCCTCCGCGACGCGCTCGCCCGAATGCTCGAGCGCGAGGTGCAGCACGCCGCGGTCATGGACGGCGACCGCTACCTGGGTGTGCTCACGCTGGCGCGGATCGCGGCGATGCTGCGGACGGAGCCATGAGCGAGGGCGAGCCCCTCATCCGCTGGGACTGGATCACCGGACACCTCGACGAGATCGTGGCCCGCCTGCTGCAGCACGTCGAGCTCACGGCGATCGCGGTCGGCGTCGGCTTCGTCGTCGCGTTCGCACTGTCGCTGCTCATCATCCGGAGCCCGCGGCTGGAAGGCCCGGTCACGTGGGTGACCGGCACGCTGTACACGATCCCGAGCCTCGCACTCTTCGCGCTCCTTATCCCGTACACCGGGCTCACGATCCTGACCGCCGAGATCGGCCTCGTGAGCTACACGCTGCTCATCCTCATTCGCAACATCGTGCGCGGCATCCGCGACGTGCCCGCCGACGTCCGTGAGGCCGCTGCCGGCATGGGGTACACCACACGGGACCGGTTCTGGCGGATCGAGGTGCCGCTCGCGACCGCCGTCATCATCGCCGGTCTGCGGATCGCGACGATCAGCACGATCGGCCTGGTGACGGTCACGGCGCTCATCGGGCAGGGCGGGTTCGGGTTCCTGATCCTCATCGGCATCCAACGCTTCTTCAGCACCGAGCTCATCGTCGGCGCCGTCTGCTCCGTCGCGCTCGCGATCTGCGCTGACGCGTTGCTGGTCCTGCTGCAGCGACGGCTCACGCCCTGGACCCGCGCGGCGTGAACCTGCTGGTCGACACGCTCCGCTGGTTCGTTGACGCCGCCCATTACCGCGGCAGCGACGCGGTGCAGCTGCGCCTGCTCGAGCACGTCGAGCTCTCGGGCCTCGCAGTGATCGTCAGCGCGGCGGTCGCGCTTCCGATCGGCCTGTACCTGGGCCACACCGGCCGGCTGGGCTTCGTCGCGGTGAACATCGCGAACCTCGGTCGGGCGCTTCCCTCGCTCGCGCTGCTGGCCCTCGCCCTGCCGGTCGCGTTCTCGCTCGGGCTCGGGCTCGGCTTCTGGCCGACGCTCTTTTCGCTCATTCCGCTGGCCATCCCGCCGATGTTGACGAACGCCTACGTCGGCGTGCGGGCGGTCGACCCGGACGTCATCGAGTCGGCGAGGGGCATGGGCCTGAGCGAAGCCGGGATCCTGCGCCGGGTCGAGGTCCCGCTCGCGCTCCCCCTCATTCTCGCGGGGATGCGCACTGCGGCAGTGAACGTCGTGGCGACCGCAACGCTTGGCGCCCTGGTCGCCGGTGGCGGTCTGGGGCGCTACATCGTCGACGGCCTCGGGCTCCAGGAGTACGACCGTTTGTTCGCCGGCGCGCTCCTCGTCGCGGCCCTCGCCATTGTCGTGGAAGTCGCATTTGGCACATTCGAGCGCCGGGCCACGTCACCGGGATTACACGCCGTGACTGCGGCGTTATAGCCACATTCGCGCCAAAGGCGTGGATACTGTCACGTGGGCCGAGAGACTGAGCGCTGCGGCCGGAAGGAGCGTCCCTCATGCGCGGAGTCATGCGTATCGCGATCCTCGTCCTGGTGGCCGCATTCGTCGCGAACGCCTGCGGCGGGACCGGCACCAGTGGCGGCACGGCCGCGAAACCCGTGGTCAGGGTGGGTTCGGCCAACTTCTACGAGCAGGGCATCCTCGCCGAGGCCTACGCCCAGATCCTCGAGGCGAACGGCTACACCGTCGAGCGGAAGTTCAACCTCGGGAACCGCGCGATCGTCCAGCCCGCGCTCGAGTCAGGCCAGTTCGACATCGACGCGGAATACCTCGCGACGCTCCTCGTCTTCCTCGACAAGACGGCGAAGGCGTCTACGGATCCGAAGGAGACCGCAAAGTCCCTCCAGACGGTCCTCGCGCCGAAGAAGCTCACCGTCCTCGACTACGCGGCCGCCACGGATCAGAACGGGTTCGTCGTGACCAAGGACACTGCGGCCAAGTACAACCTCAAGAAGATGAGCGACCTGGCCGCCGTCGGCGGTCAGCTCGTCCTCGGCGGCCCGCCGGAGTGCCCGGAGCGGCCGTTCTGCGCGGTCGGCCTCAAGGGCACGTATGGGATCACGTTCAAGGACTTCAAGGCACTCGACGCCGGTGGTCCACTGACCGTCGCCGCGCTCGAGGGCAAGCAGATCGACGTGGCCCTGCTCTTCACGAGCGACCCCGGCATCGTCGCCAAGGGCTTCGTGCTCCTCGAGGACGACAAGCACCTGCAGCTCTCGGACAACGTTGCCCCGATCATCCGTGATGACCTGCTCGCCAAGGACGACGGCACGATCAAGAAGCTCCTCAACAGCATCTCCGCGAAGCTCTCGCAGGACGAGCTGAACGGCATGAACAAGCTCGTCAGCGTGGACAAGAAGGACCCGAAGGACGTGGCGAGGGACTGGCTCAAGAAGCAGGGACTCATCAAGTAGCGACGCCAACGGGCTTCGACTTCGTCGTGATCGGGGCGGGCGCGGCCGGTGAGGCCGCGGCCCACCTCGCTCGCGACCGGGGCGCATCCGTCGCGATCATCGATCGTGACCTCTTCGGCGGCTCGTGTCCGTACTGGGCCTGTATGCCGTCGAAGACGCTGCTCCATGCCGCCGAGGTGAAGGCCCACGGCGGCGACTACCCCTGGGCCAAGGCCTCCGACCGCCGCGATTACATGGTCAACCGCATCAAGACCGACTACCCGAACGACGGCAGCCACGTCCACGCGCTCGAGAAGGCCGGCGTGACCGTCTTCCGCGGCACCGGAACGCTCGCCGGTCCGGGCAAGGTGGTCGTCACGCACGAGAACACGACCCATGAGCTGACGGCGAAGGACGTCGTCGTCGCGGTCGGATCGGTGGGGAAGATCCCGAAGCTCGACGGTCTCGAGGCGGCCGGCTATTGGACCAACGTCGAGGCGACGAGCCTGCGTGAGCTGCCACACAGCATCGTCATCCTTGGAGCCGGACCGTCGGGCATCGAGATCGCCCAGTACTTCGCGCGGTACGGCGTGCGGACCACGATCGTCGGCCGGGTCAATCCGACCGATCACCCCACGAGCTCCGCCTTCCTCGCGGCCGTGCTCAAGAAGGACGGCGTCGACGTGCGCGACACGGCCAGAGCGTCGCGGATCCGTTCGAAGGCCGGGCCTGGCGGCGAGCACGTCGTCGAGCTGTCCGACGGGACCACCGTGTCGGGCGAGATCATCCAGCTGTCGGTGGGCCGTACCTCCGCGAAGGCGCTCGGCGCGCTCGGCCTCGACACCGTCGGAGTGACGTACGAAGGCACGGACACGATCAGCACCGACGATCGCCTCCGCATCGCGGATCACGTATACGCGATCGGGGATGCGATCGGGCACGAGCTGTCCACGCACCTCGGCCACTACGAGGGCGAGATGGCCGTGCGGATCGCGCTCGGGGACGACGTGCAAGTCGACTTCAGCGCGACGCCGCGCGTCGTGTACACCGACCCCGAAGCCGCGGCCGTCGGCCTCCGCCTGGATCAGGCGCTCGAGAAGGGCTTCGACGCGTTCGAGGAGACGACCGGCTTCCCGAAGAGCACGAAGGGCTACCTCGTCGAGGCCGACAGCGGCCATGTCACGATCGTTGTGGACCGCACGCGCAAGGTGCTCCTCGGCGCGTTCATCGCGGCGCAGGGCGCGGGCGAGGCGATCCACGCGGCCGTCCTCCCGCTCAAGCTCGGAACGCCGCTGGACACGCTCGCGCAGACCGTGCACGCGTTCCCGACGACCGCGCGCGTGCTGAGCGGCGTCTTCTCCGCCGCGGCTGCGAAGCTTCGGTGAGCGACCCGCAGGGAGAGTCCTACCTCGACCTCCTCGACTACCGCCGGCGGGTCAGCACCCTCTACGCCGACGTCCGCGCGCTGTACGTGACCGACCCGGTCGCGGCGCACGGTCTCTGGCGCGCCGGCCGCGACGACCTCTTCGGCACGCACCCGCAATCCGCCCTCCAGGCCCACGCGCGGAAGTCGTTCTCCGGCCTCGACTACCACCCGTACGACCCGAAGCTCGCGTTCACCGCGCCCGTGCGGCCCCTGCCGCACGAGAAGTACGACGTCGACACGAGCGCGGGCAGCGTCATCCCGTTCGTCCGCATCGGCGCGGTCGACCTGCCGGTCGGGTCGCTCGAGGTGTTCTGGCTCGACTCGTACAGCGGCGGCGTCTTCATCCCGTTCCGCGACGCGACCTCGGGCAAGACCACCTACGGCGGCGGGCGTTATCTGCTCGACACGGCGAAGAGCGCGGATCTCGGCGAGCGGAACGGCGAGCTCGTGCTCGACTTCAACTTCGCGTACCACCCGAGCTGCCACTACGACCCGCAGTGGGTCTGTCCGCTGGCGCCGCTCACGAACCGGCTCGCGGTCGCGATCGAGGCGGGTGAACGGGTGTACCCGGGCGCATCCGCGCACGAGCTCCAGTGGTGTGCGCCCGGATGACCGGGATGACCGCGAAACAGCGGTGGACGCTCATCGCGGCGATCCTCGGGTCCGGGATCGTGTTCCTCGACTCGACGGTCGTGAACGTCGCCCTTCCGCGGATCGGCCGCGATCTACCGAGCACGCTCTTCGGCGTGCTCGAGGGGCAGTCCTACATCTACAACGGCTACCTGCTGACCGTATCGGCGCTTCTCATCCTCGCCGGCGCGCTGACCGACTTCTACGGCCGCAAGCGGATGTTCGTCATCGGGCTCGTCGGGTTCCTCGTCACGAGCCTGCTCTGCGGCCTCGCGCCGAACATGGAGCTCCTGGTCCTCTTCCGGATCCTGCAAGGGATCGCCGGGGCACTGCTCGTGCCGGGATCGCTCGCGCTCCTCACGGTCACGTTCGACGGCGAGCAGCGGGGCCGTGCCTTCGGCCTCTGGGCCGCGGCCTCGGCGGCGACGACGATCCTCGGGCCGTTCGTCGGCGGGATCCTCGTCGACGCGGTCTCGTGGCGCGCGGCATTCCTCATCAACGTGCCACTGCTGCTGATCGCGCTCTGGGCCACCTGGGCGTACGTCGAGGAAAGCCGCGCCGAAGGCGCGACCGGTCGCTTCGATTGGCTCGGCGCGTTCGTCGTCGCGCTCGCGGTCGGCGGCCTCTCGTTCGGCACGATCTACGGCCAGCAGCGCGAGTGGAAGGACCCGCTCGGCTTCGTGATCGTGGGCATCGGCGCGCTCGCGACGATCGCTCTGCCGATCCTCATGACCCGGAGGACCGATCCGCTCATCCCGCCGCACCTGTTCCGATCGCGCAACTTCACGGTCACGAACATCTCGACATTCCTCATCTACGGCGCGCTCTACGTCGTGGGCTACTTCCTCGCGCTGTTCGTGCAGGGGACCATCGGCTTCAGCGCGGCGGCGGCGGGCCTGGGGTTCGTCCCCGCCGGACTGTTCCTGGTGTTCCTGAGCTCACGGTTCGGCGCGCTCGCCGGCAAGTACGGACCGCGGGCGTTCATGGCGGTCGGCCCGGCGATCATGTGCCTCGGCATCCTCTGGTATGCGCGGATGCCGTCGACGATGACCGCCTGGCAGTTCGTTCTCGACGATCCCGGCACGTACGTTCCGCCGCTCAGCTACCTCACCGATCTCCTGCCCGGATCGCTCCTGTTCGGCCTCGGCATCTCGATCATGGTCGCGCCGCTCACGACCGCGCTGATGACGAGCGTGCCCGCGCGCAACTCGGGTGTCGCGTCGGCCATCAACAACGCGATCTCGCGGGTCGGTCCGCAGCTGGCCGGAGCGGTGATCTTCATCGCGATCACGACGAGCTTCTACGCCGGGCTGCACCAGCGGGTGCCGGCGCTGAATGTGGATGATCCCGACGTACGGAAGACCTACGCGCCGTTGAACGTGAGCAGCCCGTGCAACAACAACAACACGCCGTGCCCGCAGGCCGTCGACCGGTTCCTTCAGGCCCAGCGGGAGGCATCGACCGACGCGTTCCACCTGGCCATGCTCATCGCTGCCGGTCTCCTGGCCGCGGGCGCTGCGGTCAACGCGATCGGGATCGTGAACCGGCCGGCATCGCAGCCGCCGGATACGCTCCCCGCGCCGGCGGCCTAGAGGCCGAGCGGCTTTAGTACGTCGGCGAGCTGCCGGCGATGTTCGGCGGTCGCGAAATCCAGCATCGGGTCCGACGGCAGGAGGTGCTCGGTGAGCACGTTGTCCTTCCGCACGTAGACCGCTGGATAGAGCTCGCCGGCCGGATTCGCCTCGACCGCGACCGCCACGCCGTCCGGTCCCTGGCCGTCGACGAACAGCTGCAGCGGAAGGATCCCGTCGTCGATGATCCCGCGTGACGGATCGGTCAGGACCGTGCGGGCGAGGTACGACTTCTGGTGCCAGAGCTCGGGCGCGTGGGTCACCTCGGCGAGGAGGTAGGGCAGCACGGCGTCGGGCTTGAGCTGCGGACGGTCCGGGTCGATCGCGAAGTATTTCTGCGCGACGTGCCGGGCCAGGATGCGCGCGTTGTAGCGATGGCCGTGGACCGCGCCTGAGCTTGCGGGGAGGCCATGCTTCTTGAGGCCCGGCGCGCCCTGGGTGACCGTCCCGGCCATGTACGCGTCAGGAAGGCCGATGCATTCGAAGAGCGGCGTGAGCGATGGAATGCGCGTGCGACCGGAGGTCGCCGCGCCGAGCGCCGGCAGGTCGCCGAGCGGCGGTGTGAAGCCGGTGGTCGCGATGACGTCATCGACGTCGAAGACGAGCGCGCCGCCGCCATCGCTGCGGCTGGTGCGCACCCGGTACCCGTTCGGCGTGCGCTGCACTTCGTCGATCGTCGCGTTCACGAGCGCGACCCCGCCGCCCAGGATGTGGTCCTCGTACGGCTGTACGTACCGCGCGCGGACCCCGACGAGCGATCTCGTGACGACGGAGAGCGCCACCGGCCGCGGCGATCCGAGGATGATCTGCTTCGCCCACGGCAGGAAGCCGTTCGCGAGCTCGAAGGCCGAGACCTCCTTGCCGATGATGAAGATCCGCTTGCCGGCGTACGTCTCGGGCGCGCGCGTGTCGGCGTAGTGGGGGACGTCCGTGATGCCGGGGACGTCGGGCTTCCACGGCTCGGCCATGCCGAACGCGAACACCGGCACGCGCGTTCGGTACTCGCCGTCGGTCGTCGTGAGCACGAACTGATCCCCCTCACGGCGGGTGCCGGTCCAGCGTGTCCCGTAGCGCACCTGGATCCCGGCTTCGCGGGCGAACGTCGCGAGGTTCTGCTCCATCTCCGCGCGCGCCGGGAAGTACGACGTGCCGTCCATCAGGCCGGGCTGGATCGCACGCAGGCGAGCCTCGTCGCCGATGAGCGAGTTCCAGTCGTAGCGCTCGTAGTAACGCGAGCCGCGCTCCTCGGGCGCGTAGGGCTTCGTCCACGACAGCAGGCGCTGGAAGAACGGCCACCGGCGGAACATGCCACCCGGCGAGGGGTCGGCGGAGATGACCGCGTGCCGCACGCCGCGCACGCGGAGCGAGTACGAGAGCTGGAGGCCGCCCGGGCCGCTGCCGACGACGACGACCGGGTAGTCGCCGGGCGGGAACGGCCGGTCGGCTAGCTCCGCCAGCTCGTCGCTCGCTGGAGCTTGCGCGCCTCGGCCTGCAGCATCCGGTAGAGCACCGTCGGGTGGCCCTGCAGGAATGCCTGGAAATCCGGCCCGGCGACGATCGCG
This sequence comes from Candidatus Limnocylindria bacterium, assembly GCA_038227105.1. Lineage (GTDB taxonomy): Bacteria > Chloroflexota > Limnocylindria > P2-11E > P2-11E > UBA4735. Next base: position 30,999 of record JBBRQB010000024.1, read on the forward strand.
CAGCGGAGGTCACGCGCCGCAACGATGTCCGCGACCGGCGCCTCGCCCAGGAGGACCGAGACCTCGCCAAAGAATTCGCCGCGGCCGAGCTTCCCGTAGTCCTTCCCGTCCACCCGGATGGTCGCCTCACCCTCGAGGATCAGGTGGAAGGCCGAGCCGCTGATCCCCTGGCGGAGGATCCGCTCGCCATCGGCGAAGCGGCGCTCGTCCATGACGTGGGCGATGCCATTGAGCTCGGCCACGCCGAGGTCGGCGAACAGGGCGAGCCCGGCGAGGGTGTCGGTGAGCTGATTGGGTGCCGTGGCCACGACCAAGGTCTAGGGCCCCCGGCCACCGCTGGCAACCGAGCGACCACCAGCCCAGAATCTCCGGATGGACCGCGCCCTCCCGAGCGGCACGCTGACCTTCCTGTTCACCGACATCGAAGGCTCGACCAAGCTGCTCACCGCGCTCGGAACCGAGCGGTTCCACGAGGTGCTCGAGACCCACACCGTCGCGCTGCGCTCCGCTTTCGCCGCTGGTCACGAGGTGCGCATCGAGGGCGATGCCTTGTTCATGGTGTTCGCGACGGCACACGACGCGCTCGACGCGGCCGCCGCCGGCCAGCGCGCGCTGGCGAAGACCACATTCCCGCATGGCGCGACCGTCCGCGTGCGCATGGGCATGCACACAGGCGAAGGCACGCCCGCAAGCGAGAAGGCCGGCGCGGACTACGTGGGCATCGACGTGCACCGCGCCGCCCGCATCGCGGCGGTCGCGCACGGCGGCCAGGTGCTCGCCTCAGGCGCGACGCGGATGCTGGCAGGCGACGACCTTCCGGTGGGCGTCGCGCTTCGCGATCTGGGCGAGCACCGGCTCAAGGACCTCGCGCAACCGGAGCACATCTACCAGCTCGTGATCGATGGCTGCCCCACGGAGTTCCCCGCGCTCCGCACACTGGACCGGACCCCGAACAACCTGCCGACGCAGGTCTCCACCTTCATCGGTCGTGACAAGGAGATACGGGACGGGCTGCGCCTCCTCGATGGCACGCGCCTCCTGACGCTCACGGGGCCGGGCGGCACCGGGAAGACGCGGCTGTCGCTGCAGATCGCGGCAGAAGCCGGCCCGCAGTTCCCCGACGGCACCTTCTGGGTCCCCCTCGCGCCGCTGAGCGACCCGGAGCTCGTGCCGTCGACGATCGCGCATTCGCTCGGGGTCCAGGTGACCGGGAGCGAATCGCCGATCGACCGCGTGACCGAGCACGTGCGCGAGAAGCAGCTGCTCCTCGTCCTCGACAACTTCGAGCAGATCCTTGCTGCCGCGCCGACTGTCAGTGCGCTGCTCGCTGCTGCACCCCGGCTCAAGATCGTGACCTCGAGTCGTGCGCCGCTCCGCGTGACCGGCGAGCAAGAGATGCCGGTGCCGCCGCTCGATCTGCCCGACCCGGAGCATCTGCCGTCGCTCGAGGTCCTCGCCCAGTCCGACGCGGTGCGGCTCTTCATCGAACGCGCGCGTGCGGTGAAGCCGGACTTCATGGTGACCGCCGAGAACGCGAGCGCGCTCGCGGCGATCGTGTTCCATCTGGAGGGCCTCCCCCTCGCCATCGAGCTCGCGGCTGCGCGTATCAAGCTCCTCACCCCACAGGCGATGCTGCCGCGCCTCAAGAAAGGGCTCGATCTCCTCGCGAGCAGCTCACCGGATCGCACCGACCGCCAACGGACGCTGCGGGGCGCCATCGCCTGGAGCTATGACCTCCTTGATGAGGGCATGCAGCGGCTGTTCTCCCGCTGCGCGGTCTTCGTGAACGGCGCGCAGCTCGACGAGCTCGAGGCCGTATGCGGGCCGTCGTCCGAGCTCGGCCGTGATGTGATCGATGGGATCAGCGAGCTCGTCGATCAGAGCCTCTTGCGGCAGCTCGAGGTCGCGGGTGACCCCCGCTTCCGGATGCTGGTCACGATCCGGGACTACGCGCTCGAGCGGCTGGTGTCGCGTGGCGAGGATGCCGATCTGCGGGTGCGCCACCTCGCCGCGTTCGTCCAGCTTACGGAGCGGGCTCGGCCGGAATTGCAGGGGCCGGATCAGAAGCGCTGGATCGATCGGCTCGAGGTCGAGCACGACAATATCCGGGCGGCGCTCGAGTACGCCATCGCCAGCGGTCGCGCGGACGACTCGGCCCGGATCGTGTTCGCCGCATGGCGGTTCTGGCAGATCCGCGGCTACCTGCACGAAGGCCGTGCCTGGGCCGAGCGCGTGCTGGCCGTACCGGGCGCGAGCCCAGCGCGGCGCTTGCGGTCCCTCGAGGCGACCGGCGGGCTCGCGTACTGGATGGCCGATCCGGCGATGCTCACGCATTACACGGCGGCGCTCGACCTAGCTCGCGAGATCGGCGATCCGAAGGAGATCGCGCTCGCGTTGTACAACCTGTCCTTCGCCTACGCGATCCCGGAGTTGGACATGGCACGTGCCGTTGCGCTCCTCGAAGAGGCGCTCGCCCTCTTCCGTCAACTCGGTGACGGGGCCGCGATCGGGCGGACATCCTTCGCACTGACGAACGTGCTGTCGCGCGGCCAGGACCGCTCGCGCGAGGATCTCCTGCGGGCACAGCAGATGATCAGCGAGGCGCTCCAGCAGCACCGACAGCTATCGAACCAGTTCGATCTCGCCTGGGACCTCCACTTCGCCGGACTGGTGGCGCTCAAGCTCGGCGACCTCGATGGTGCGCGCAACAATTGGACCGAGGCGACGGACCTCTTCATTGCCGCAGGCGACATGAGCGGTCTGGTCCTCATGCTCAGTAACTTCGCCGAGCTCGCCAAGGTCAGCGGCGATATCGACCGGCACGATGAGCTCGTCGGTGCCTGGGCCGCGCTGGCGAAGCGCACCGGCGTCGGGCTGGCGACGATCATGGGCACGACCGAGGCCCGCGCTCTGCCCGAGACGATCCCCGCGGCACGGCAGCCCGGCGTCGAGCACGGTCGTTCGATGAGCCTTGACGACGCGCTCGCCTACGCCCGTGGGCAAAGGCCCGCGAAGACTGCTTAGGCCGTCGGCGCCGCCGCCAGCCGCGTGACCTGCGGGACGTGCTCGCGGTAGTGCGTCGTCAGCCAGCGGACGATGTCGGACGGGCTCGTGTCGTGCGGCGCCTCGCCGGGCTTGTACGTGACCGGCACGTTCCGCACGTAGTCCGGCGGGACGAGCGAGAGCGCCGCGGTGGCGAGGTCGTCGTGCGCGGCCTCGAGCAGCGCGAATGCCTCGTCGCGCTCGCCCGCTGGGAAGCCCTGCTGCACCCGTGCGGCGTGTGCGGCCTCGACGCCGACATCCTGGGGCTGGAGCGCGAATGCCTTGAAGGACGTGTCGATCATGCCTTCGAGGACCCGGCGATAGTGGTCGACGGTCGCCGTGACGTGCACGACGATGCCGGAAAGCGCGTAACCGGAAGCGTCCCGGTTCGCGAGCGCCGCGTCCGGCGCGTCAGCGAAGGCCGCGGCGAATTCGCCTCGCGCGACGAACAGCTCGTTCAGATCCCGTTCGCGCTGGGCCTCCCGCGGATCGCTCACCGGGCAATGCTACCGGGTCGGTGCCCGAATGCAGGCTTCGATATCCTTGCCCTCCCAGCATCCGTGGAGGGCGTGCAGTGCTCGCAGTGAAGGATCGCGCCTACTCGAACAGTCACATCGTCTCGTGGGTCAACGAAATGGCGGCGATGTGCTTGCCGGACCAGATCTACTGGTGTGACGGGTCCGAGGACGAAGCGAAGGCGCTGCTCGACGAGGCGATCGCCACGGGCGTGCTCCTCCCGCTGAACCCGGAGAAGCGGCCCAACTCGTACCTCCACCGCTCCAACCCGAACGACGTCGCGCGGACCGAGGAGCTGACGTTCGTCTGCACCCCCACGAAGGCCGAGGCCGGAGCGACGAACAACTGGATGGAGCCGGCCGACGCGTACCGCAAGCTCGCCGCGCTCTTCGACGGCGCGATGCGGGGCCGGACGATGTACGTCGTGCCCTACATCATGGGGCTGCCCGACTCTCCGTTCGCGAAGGTCGGCATCGAGCTCACCGATTCGATCTATGTCGTGCTCAACATGCGGATGATGGCCCGCATGGGACAGGTCGCGCTCGATCGCCTCGGCGCTTCGGACGACTTCAACCGCGGGCTGCATTCCGTCGCGGACTGCGACCCCGAGCGGCGATTCATCTGCCACTTTCCGCAGGACAACACGATCTGGTCGGTGGGCTCGGGATACGGCGGGAACGCGTTGCTCGGCAAGAAATGCCTGGCTCTTCGCATCGCGAGCTACCAGGCCAGGGACGAAGGCTGGCTCGCCGAGCACATGCTGCTCCTCGAGGCCGAGAGTCCCGAGGGCGAGACCCACTTCATCGTCGGTGCGTTCCCGAGCGCGTGCGGCAAGACCAATCTCGCGATGCTCGTCCCGCCGCCGGCGCTCGCAGACTGGAGGATCCGGACCGTCGGTGACGACATCGCCTGGATGCGCGTCGGTGAGGACGGTCGCCTCTATGCCGTGAATCCGGAGTTCGGCTTCTTCGGTGTGGCGCCGGGCACCAACTACCAGACGAACCCGAACGCGATGCGGATGCTCGAGCACGATGCGTTCTTCACCAATGTCGCGCTCACGCCGGACAACGACGTCTGGTGGGAGGGCATGGAGGGCGACGTCCCGGAGCGCCTGACCGACTGGCGCGGCCGGCCGTGGACCAAGGGCTCGCGCGAGTACGCCGCGCATCCCAATAGCCGATTCACGGTGCAGCTGGCCAACAACACGGCGCTCTCGCGGTTCATCGATGACCCGAAGGGCGTTCCGATCTCAGCGATCCTCTTCGGCGGCCGCCGGTCGACGACGGTGCCGCTGGTCCTCCAGTCGTTCAACTGGCAGCACGGCGTGTACCTCGGCGCGACCGCGGGCTCGGAGACCACCGCGGCCATCACCGGAACGGTCGGCGTCATCCGTCGCGACCCGATGGCAATGCTCGCGTTCTGCGGCTACGACATGGCCGAGTACTTCGGCCACTGGCTCGCGATGGCGGCGACGGTCCCGGATCCGCCGAAGATCTTCCTCGTCAACTGGTTCCGCAAGGACGCCGCCGGGAAGTTCCTGTGGCCCGGGTACGGTGAGAACATGCGCGTCCTCGACTGGGTCCTCCGTCGCTCGACCGATGGTGCCGGTGCCATCGAGACGCCGGTCGGCTGGGCCCCGCGCCCGGGAGACCTCGACCTCGACGGTCTCGACCTCGCGCCTGAGCGCCTCAACGCCGCGCTGCGCGTGGATCCGGCCGAGTGGGTCGCCGAGCTCGGTACGCACGCTGAGTGGTTCGCGAAGCTCGGATCGACCGTGCCGCCGGCGCTCGAGCTCCAGCGCCGGCTGCTCCTCGAGTCCGTCCGGACCGCGGCGGGCTAGACGGCCGCGGCTGTCTGCGGGTCGCTGTGGGCAATGCGGGTGACCACGACCCCGATGACCGCAGCGACGGGCAGCGCGAGCGCGACCGTCGCCAGCAGGGGTAGGTGGGGATCCGCGTCATAGAGCGACCCCGCGACGATGCCACCACCACCGAACCCGAGGGCGTACACGAGCTGGAACGAGGCGTAGCCGACCGCGGCCCGCGACGCCGGGACGATCCGCTCCAGCATCGCGGCAAGCACAGGGTTCGACGCGACATTCGCACCGACGAGGACGAGGCCGATCGCGACGAACACACCGTTCGACGCGAGCAA
>JBBRQB010000025.1:0-35998 GCA_038227105.1 Candidatus Limnocylindria bacterium
GCTGCAGCGGCCTTGACCGCCGCCGCGATCGTGGCGATGTCGACGTTCACGACGCCGATCGCGTTCAATGGGGGCCTGGGGGATGACGGCCAGATCTACGACCAGATGGTCCGCGGACTACGCGATCACGCGCCGGTCCAGCCCGCGCCACCTTGGGCCTACCGGATCGGGCCGCCGGCGCTCATCGCGATGCTCTCCCTCGACACGGGGATCGGTTTCCGGATGCTCAACGTCGTTTCGTTGATAGCGACCGCGCCGGCGTTGATCCTTCTTCTCCGGCGCTACGGCGTGACCGGCGGGCGCGCGTTCGTCGCGTTCAGCTGGTGGCTGGTCCTGCCGATGGGCGTCCGCTGGGGGCTCTACTACCCGGCGCTGCCCGACAGCGCCGGGTTCTTCCTCCTGACCGTCCTGCTCCTCGCCGCGCTCTCGCGCCGACTCATCGCGTTCGCCATCCTGCTCGCGCTGGTCGCGATCACACGCGAGAATCTGGTCACGCTCGCGCCCTTCCTGTGGCTGGTCGAGGTACAGCGGGCGGGTTGGTCATGGCCCTCGGTGCGTCGCGCGACCCTCCTGACGGCCGTCGTCTCGCTGCCCGCTGCGGCCGTCTTCTTCTGGGTGCGGCTCGCGCCGATCCTGCCGGTGCTGCAGGTCTACCCGAACTGGCTGGCGTCGCACCGCATCGACGTGAATGTAGGACGGATCACCGGCAATGTGGACGGTCACGCCTGGCGCTACGTGTTGGCGGCGCCGCTTTCGCTCGGGCTGCTGTTCCTCCTCCCGCTCGCGCGGCCACGCCAGAGCCTTGCGTTCCTGCTGCGCGAGCCGCACTGGGCGTACTTCCTGGTCACGACGCTGGTGCTCGCGGTCATCGGCGGCTGGGATGACGACCGGTACCTGTACGTGCTTGCCCCGCTTCTGCTGATCCTCACGTTCGCGAACGCGCCCCAGGGTCTCTTCGGGTCATGGCGTCTCGCGCTGCTGACCGCGGTTCACGCGATCGCGGTCCGGTTTGGCTGGCCGCTCGGCGATGGCACGCAACAGGCGTACTTCCAATACACGGTCGCGTTCATGGAGCAGGCGAAGATGTGGCGGCTCGTCGGGCTCTGCGCGGCGCTGTTCGCCGGCGCGCTCGCCCTCGTCAAGCTCAGCGGCGCAGGCCAAGACGGAGCAGGACGACCGGTCGGATGATGCTCCACCAGTCGAGGAACGGCCGGATCTTCGAGTAGGACCTCGTCGAAACGGGATAGGTCTTCGAGACAGCCGCTTCGCGAACGCGATAACCGAGGGTCATCGCCTTGTAGTGGATGTAGTACTCGAGCTCGTAGTGATCGAGCCACCGCTGCGTGATGTCGATGCGCGGATCGTCGAGCAGGGACAGGCGGTACGCGCGGAAGCCGTTCGTGACGTCGGAGCTCATCTTCCCGATGAGCGCACCGAAGATCAGCGTGTAGCCCTTGATCATCAGGTAGCGCGCCCGCGGGAGATTCAGATGCGATCCGCCGGCGAGGAAACGCGATCCCTGGATGTAGTCGTGTCCCGCGCGCAGGGGCTCGATCAGGCGAACGGCTTCGGCGGGATCGTCCTTTCCGTTGCCGGCCATGATCACGACCGCGTCGTGTCCTTGCTCGCGGGCAGCGAGGATGCCGGCCCGGATCGCGGCACCGACGCCCGTTCGCTGCCCGAGCGGGATGACCGTCGCGCCCGCGGCCGCGGCGAAGTCCGGGCCGCCGTCAGTGGAGCCGTCGTCGACGACGAACGTCTGGGCGATGTCGGGCGGCATCCGCCGTACGAGATCCGCGATGACCGGGCCTTCGTTGTAGAGGGGCAGCACTGCCGCGATCGTGCCGACCGGGGCGGCCATGGCCGCGTTAGCGGGTCGGGGTTGCTGTGGCTGTGGGCCGTGTCGTCGGCGCTGGAGATGCCGGCTGCGGCAGCTTCGGGTCGAGCTGCATGCCGCGCGCGATCTCGGAGTCCCCTTCGGCCGACTTCCCTTGGATGCGGAGGAGGATGCCGAGATTGTAATGCGCGGCGGCGTTGTTCGGCTCGACGCTGATGTTCTTACGGTAGATCGCGATCGCGTCGTCAATCGCATTGAACGCCTGCCGCACTACGCCTAAGCCGAAGAGCGCAGGACCGTAGTTCGGATCCGACTCAAGAGCCGAACGGTAGTAGCCCTCGGCCTGGGCGAGCCTGTTTGCGTTCCGCTCGATCTGGCCGAGGTTGTAGAACGCGAACTTATTCTTGGGGTCGTACGAGAGGACCTCGAAGTACGCCTTTGCGGCCTCATCGATCTTGTTTGCGTTGTGCGCGGCGATTCCACGCGCGAGCGCGTCACCCGCCGGGTCGGACGCTTTTGCGGGCGTGTTGCCGCCGCCGCAGGCCGCGATGGACAGGGCTAGACCGAGGACCGCGCTGAGGCGCAGAAAAAGCCGCATCGGGGAGACTCTAGGGAGCCTGCGGTCCGGCCGTCTCCGTCTTTCGGGGGATGGCCGTACGCAGACTGACACCGGCCAGCTCCCGCCATCGGGTGAGGCGCCGAGTGGGTCCTTCGCCTAGCGTCGTCCAGGTATGGGAAAGAAGCGCAAGGGCTCCGCGGACGCCATGGAAGAGCCCATCGACCTGGCCTCACGTATCGGCATGCCGGCCGCTCTCGAGCGTCCGGAGGCCCTTGCAGAGGCCCCCAGGCGCGTCGATGGGCCGATCGAAGCCTCCCGCGCTGGCCGTCCCCTCATGATCGGGGACAATGAGCCCTTCCCCGCGCCGATGGCGCCGCGGCTGACGGAGCCAGCCCCCGCCGCCTCGCGCCGCCCGGAGCTCATCGGCCTCGAGGAGGCGCTCGTACAGGCGGTCGCGCCGCCGGCACCGGCACCAGTGGCAAGCGTCGAACCCGTCGTGTCCGTACCGGGCGCCGCGATGGAATTCGCGCCGCTCCCGGCGACCGTCCGCGAGGCACCGGCCGCCGGAGAAATGGATCTCGTGGTCACGCCCCTGCCGACACCCGATGACTGGCATCACTTCGAGCTCGCGCTCCGCCGCGTACGGGGTGTCGGGCAGCTGCGCACCGAGTACTACCGCGCCGGGATCCTGAAGCTCCGCGTGAGCTGGTCCGGCGCGGAGCGGTTCGCCACCGCTGTCGCGCGGGTCCCCGGCTATCGCGTGGGCATCCTCGGCGAAGATCGCTCCACCGTGCAGATCCGCGTCGGGCGGGAGTAGCCCTACTCGGCGATCCGCGGCAGCGTTGGCTGCGCTGTCGATCCGTTGTTGTAGTTGATGTTCAGGTTGCCGTTCTGGATGTCCACGGTGTTCGCGATGAGCTGGCTTCCCGTGAGCGTCGCGTTGTTGCCGCTGAACGTGAAGCTCGCGTTCGGCAGATAGATCGTCCCGGCGCCGGTGAACGTGCCGTTGCCCGCGATCTTCATGCCCGCGGAACATCCCGGGTCCTGGTACACGAGGAAGTCGTCGTATGTGCCGGTCGTCATCGGCGACAGAGTGGACACTGCGTTGCCCACAAGGTTGATCGCTGTGCATGTGCCGCCTGGATTCGGGTAGTTGGTGGTGGTGTTGAAGAGGAAGACGCCTCCCGGGCCGCTGATGATGTCGGAGTTGCCGGCCTGATTGATCCCTGCTTCCAAGATGTAGATGCCGGTGTTCAGCGTCAGCGTCGTATTCCCCGCGCCGCCGAGCGACGTCTTGTAGATGCCCGGCGTCTGATTTCCGCTCCCGTCCTGGCACGCGCTGAGCGTCGCGCAGACGGGCAAGCCCGCCGTCGATGGGCGCGGGAACCCGGCGAACGGGTCCGGTTGCTGGGCGACCGCCGTATTCACGCTCGGAAATGACGGCGTGCATGCCGTTGGCCAGGTCGTGCCCGTGTTGCCGGCGATGTTGATCGAGCCGCCTGTCACCGTGAACCGGCTGCAGCTCGACTGGGAATTGGTTGCCGCACTCGGACTCGTCGAATTGACGAGGATGCCGCCGCCAGTCAGGTGGATGTCGCCGTTCGATTGGTCGATGAACGCGTTCGGCGTATTGCCGCGATTCAGCGCCATGATCGCGTATCCGTTCTGGAGCGGCTCAGCGCCCGCGACCGACCGTGCCCGGATGTTGTTGAACTGCGATTGGGCGGGCACGAGCGCTGTCTGGACTTGGCGCGTGATGATCACCTCGACGTGATTGACGTTTCCGTTGAACAATCCGCTCGTCGGCGGTGAGTTGACCACCACCGTCGTCAACTGCTGGCCGTCGGTGTACCCATTCCGCGTCGCGTCAGCCACAGCGGCACTCATTGCTGCGGTGATCGTCGCAGCGCCCGGCGGATTCTGACCGCCCTGGTAAATGACGATCGCGCCGGCGAAGCTCGCGGCGTCCGCGGCCTCTTGCTCGGTCCGCTTTGCCACGAAGAGCTGGCCCGTATCTATCGCGAGCCCCACCGCGAAGAGCAGTGTCATGAAGACCAGGGCTCCCAGAATGATCGCCTGGCCGGCCTGGTCCTCGGTCCAGCGTCCGATCGCGGGTCGGTTCTTCATCGCTGGATGTAGAGCTGCGACCCGCCGCGCAGCGTGATCTGGAATGCGCCGCCAAGCAGGTACTGCGATGGCATCGGGACGAATGGGGCCGTGGTGTCGACGATGACCCGGCAATTGCGGTCGTAGCAGGTGGTCCCCCCGCTGGTATCCGGCCACGTCACGGTGACGCTGACGTTCGGGACGCCCACCGACGCGCTCGTGACCGCGTCGAAGATCCCTTGGCAGCTGGGGGTCGGCGTGCCGTTCGAGCACGTTGTGGCCGTCGCGCTCCCCGGCCACGCGATCGGGCTGCTCGCCGAGCCGTGCACGATCGCGTAGCGGGTGCCCTCGCGCGCGGCGAAGGCGAGCGTGTTCTCCTGCCAGACGGCCCTTGCGACGTCGAACAACCCGGTGATGACCAAGAGGAAGATCGGCAGGATGAGCGCGAACTCCACCAGGCTCTGTCCCGCGTCCTGCCGGGCGGTCCGCCGTAGACCGAACAGTCTCGACATCAATAGAACATCCGGAACTGCGTCGTTCGGTTGAAGAACGCCGAATTCGGTATCAGGGGCCACGGCGTCACGGTCTGGAACGTGTAGGTCACCGTGACGGTCACGAAGCATGGGGCCGCAGGCGGAGGTGGATGGATGCACGTCGATCCGTCGGCCTGCCCCTCGGACACCGCGACGTTCGAGTTGGTGGCCTGAACGGTCGGGGTGCGGTTCATCTCTCCCACGGCCGCCGCCTGCGCGAGGCCGATGGTCGGCGTCGATGTGATCGCGTACGCCTCGGCGCCGGCCCGCGCAGCGTTCTGCACGGCGAGCTGGGTCGCGTAGGCGCGGGCGAGATCCGCGCCGCCGATGAGCACGAACACGAGCAGGGGCAACAGGAGGGCGAGCTCGACCATCGACTGGCCGCGGTCGTCCGAGGCCCGTTGGGTGGCTGCACGGTGGCTGAACATGACCTTAATAACGGTGGAAGTCTACCCAGCGACGCGTGTCCGCTGGCTAGGTCATTCGTAAGGGTCGGCGGGTGCTTTTGGGCACAGAACCATCGAACGCGCGTGCGGTCAGCGGACCGGTCGGACCGCCGAGGTGTCTACGGGGTTACGAAATGGCACACCCTGAAGCGTCTAGAATCGAGGCGATGACGCACTCCGGCGGCTCTCTTGAACAGCGATCTGCCCGCGTCCTTTCGCCGGTTTTGGGCCACTACACGTGGCTCGAGATCGACCGCGGGGAGGGGAGCTGGCTGCTGACGAAGGACGGGCGTCGCGTTCTCGACCTGACCTCGGGGATCGCGGTCACCCCGGTCGGCCACGCCCACCCGCGCGTCGTCGCCGCGGTGCAGGAGCAGGTCGCCAAGCTCTCGCATATCTGCGCCGGTGTCGCGGCGTACGAGCCGAACATCGCCCTCGCTGAGGCCCTCGGCGAGATCACGCCCGGGGACCTCGACATGGTCTTCTTCGGCAATTCGGGCGGCGAGGCGATCGAGGCGGCCATCAAGCTGTCGCGCCAGGTCACCGGCCGCGAGGGGATCATCGTGTTCCGCGGCGGCTTCCACGGACGCACGACCGGCGCAGCGTCGGTCACGACCTCGAAGTCGCTCTACCGCAAGGGCTACGGCGCGCTGCTCCCGGAGATCCACGTCGCGCCGTACCCATATTCCCTCGACTGTCCGATCACGCCCGCCCATGACGCGGAAACATGCGGCCAGCACTCGCTCGCGATCATCGAGCAAATGCTCGACCACGACGTCCCGGCCGAGCACATCGCGGCCATCCTCATCGAGCCGGTACTCGGCGAGGGGGGCTATGTCGCGCCGCCGGTGTCGTTCCTCCAGGGACTGCGCGAGCTCGCGACCCGGATCGGCGCGCTGCTCATCTTCGACGAGGTGCAGACGGGCTTTGGCCGCACCGGCGCGTGGTTCGCGGCGCAGAAGTTCGGCGTGACACCCGACGTCATGACCCTCGCCAAGGCCCTCGGTGGCGGGCTGCCACTCGGCGCGGTCGTCGCGCCGCGCGCGATCCACGAGCGCTGGCAGACGTCCACCCACGGATCGACATTCGGTGGCAACCCCGTGTCCTGCGCATCGGGCCTCGCGACGCTCCAGGTCATCCGCGATGAAGGTCTGGTGAAGCGGGCGGACCTGGTCGGCAGGATCATCGTCGAAGAGCTCGCTCCGCTGAAGCGCGATCCGCGCGTTCGTGAGATCCGCACCACCGGCGCGATGGCCGCCATCGAGTTCGTCGACAAGTTGACCTCGAAGGCCGCGATCGCCGGTGCGTTGCAGCGTGACGTGCTGCTCATCACCTGTGGCTCGCACGACCAGGTCGTCCGCTTCATCCCGCCGCTGAACATCGCCGAGGAGGACCTCCGCGGCGGGATCCGGTCGTTCGTCGAGGCCTGCCAGAACGCGTCTGTCGGAGCGCCCGCCTAGCTCCGAGCGCGCGTTTCGGGCCCGTGTGCCCTCGTTCGAAAATCGTTCCTTCTCCGCTCTTGACACTGACCGCCACCGGAGTAACGTTCGCCCCCTGCGCCACTAGATGTTGTGTCTGCCGGCAGGCCGGTCCATACATCTAGGGGGTGCGGAGACCAACGCAGCGCGTCGAGGAGGGAAAGGTCATGTCGCACGCTTCCGCGCATGCCACCGCATCACGAGGTCCGCTCCTCCTTCTATTGCTCCAAACCGATCGCGGTCCGTCTCCCGCCACCGATCTCCCCAGTAATTCCCACTAGGAGCCCCTGAAAATGGCCATTGCCGAACTACCGCCGCAGTCCGCCCACCCTGACCGCGACCCTGAGCCCAGCCAGCCGAGCAGGGGTCTCCAGTTCGAGCGTCACTTCACCCGCGACGGCGTCCACCCGTACGACGAGATCGTGTGGGAGCTGCGCCACGCCGTGATCCCCGGTGAGGGTGGGAACGTCTTCGAGCAGAAGGACGTCGAGGTCCCGGCCTTCTGGTCGATGACCGCGACGAACGTCGTCGCCTCCAAGTACTTCCGCGGCAAGCTCGGCACGCCGGCGCGTGAGACCAGCGTGCGCCAGATGGTCGACCGGGTCGTCGACACGATCACGAACTGGGGCATCGAGAAGAACTACTTCGCCGACGCCACCGCTTCGGGGATCTTCGCCGACGAGCTCAAGTACCTCATGGTCAACCAGTACGCGTCGTTCAACTCACCGGTGTGGTTCAACATCGGCGTGCCAGGGGCCCGCCAGCAGGCCGCTGCCTGCTTCATTCTGTCGGTCGACGACTCGATGGACTCGATCCTCGACTGGTTCAAGACCGAGGGCGTGATCTTCAAGGGTGGCTCCGGATCCGGCATCAACGTCTCGACCATCCGCTCGAGCAAGGAGCACCTGTCGGGTGGCGGTCTCGCCTCCGGTCCGGTGTCGTTCATGCGCGGCGCGGACTCCGTCGCCGGCTCGATCAAGTCGGGCGGCACCACGCGGCGCGCGGCGAAGATGGTCGTGCTCAACAGCGACCACCCGGACGTCCGGGAGTTCATCTGGTGCAAAGCCAAGGAAGAGCAGAAGGCCTGGGCGCTCGGTGAGGCCGGTTACGACATGGGCCTCAACGGCGAGGCCTGGCAGTCGATCCAGTTCCAGAACGCCAACAACTCCGTCCGCGCGACCGACGACTTCATGCGCGCCGCCCTCACCGACGAGGACTGGCGCCTCAAGGCCGTCGGCAACGGCGAGACGCTCGAGACCGTCAAGGCGAAGCAGCTCCTCCGTGAGATCTCGGAGGCCACGTGGGCCTGCGGCGACCCGGGCATGCAGTTCGACACGACCATCAACGACTGGCACACCCGTCCGGTGAGCGGCCGGATCAACGGCAGCAACCCGTGCTTCCCCGGTGAGACCCGGGTGCACACAACGGTCGGACTTCTTCCGATCGCCGAGCTGTTCGAGCGCAGCAAGGCCGGGGAGGACATCGCGGTGTACACGCACCGCGCGACCGCGCCGGTCGCGGGACACGGCGTGGTCGCTTCACTTCCATTGGCTGTGATGAAGAACGGCACGTCGCAGATCGTGCGACTCCGCTTCGGCAACGGCGCCGAGCTCCGCTGCACTCCCAATCACCGGATCTGGACCAAGGCCGGCTGGGTCGAGGCACAGGCGCTCACCACCGATGACGATGTCCTGCTGAATGACAGCCCAACGCCTTCCGACGACGCGTCGTGGCTCTTGCCGGTCAAGGTCCAGCGAATGGCGGTCTCACGCCATCGTGGCGCTGCGGCAGTAACCCGAGAGCTCCCGGAGCGCTGGTCCGAAGGACTGGCCGAGCTGACTGGGCACCTCGTTGGCGACGGCTCGCTTAGTGAGGACCAGACAGTCTGGGTCTACGGGCAAGAGGACATCGGCGACGGTCTCCTTGCGTCCCATCAGGGACTTCTGACCGAGCTGGTGGGCGGCGTGTCCCACGCGCGCATGGACAACGACACCGATCAGCTTCGCATCGGCAGCACTGCGGTACGCGAGCTGTTCGAAGGCATCGGTGTCACCACCGAGCATTCAGCGAACAAGCGCGTCCCGCAATCCATCTTCACCGCGCCGCCGGACGTCCAAGCAGCGTTCCTCCGCGGGCTGTACGGCGCCGACGGGTGCGTCTCCCGGGTCGAGGACGGCAAGGCGAGTCGCTACGTCGGGCTCGGCAGTCACAGCGAGCGTCTCCTCAAGGACGCGCAGCGGCTTCTCAGCTCGTTCGGCATCCGCGGCCGGATCTATGCCACGAGCACGAGCGAGGCGACGTCATTCGAGTACACGCGGCGCGACGGGACCGCGGTCTCCTACGCCTCCGGCCCGGCATTTGACCTACGGATCACCGGCACGGATCTGGAGCGCTTCGCATCCACGATCGGGTTCTCTGCCCCGCGCAAGCAGGCCGCGGTGGATCTGCTGCTCGACGAGTGCGAGCGGTACCAGACCAAGGGCTACACCAAGCTCGCCATGCGTGAGGACGACGGCCAGGCCGTGGTCTATAACCTCAACGAGCCGCTACACCACTCCTACCTGGTCGACGGCTTCGTCGTCGCGAACTGCTCGGAGTACATGAGCCTCGACGACACCGCCTGCAACCTCGCGAGCCTGAACCTGATGCGCTTCCGCCACGACGACGGCGAGCTCGACCCGGCGCGGTTCGCCCGCGCGGTCGACGTCATCTTCACCGCGCAGGAGATCCTCGTCGGCTCCACCGAGTACCCGACCGCGAAGATCACCGCCAACGCGCACGCCAACCGTGAGCTCGGCATCGGCTACGCGAACCTCGGTGCGATCCTCATGGACCGTGGCCTCGCCTACGACTCGGACGATGGCCGGGGCTACGCGGCCGCGATCACGGCGCTCATGACCGGCGAGGCCTACGCGCAGTCCGCGCGCATGGCCGGCGTCGTCGGGCCGTACGAGAACTACCCGAGGAACCAGGTCGGCCACGACCGGGTCATGGAGATGCATCGGCTCCACGCGTACCGGATCCGCGACGAGATCGTGCCGCCGGACCTGCTCGGCGCCGCGCGCCAGTCGTGGGACGACGCCGTTGCGATCGGCAAGCTGAACGGCTTCCGCAACGCGCAGGCCAGCGTGCTCGCCCCGACCGGGACGATCAGCTTCATGATGGATTGCGACACGACCGGTGTTGAGCCGGACATCGCCCTCGTGAAGTACAAGAAGCTCGTCGGCGGCGGCATGCTCAAGCTCGTCAACCAGACGGTGCCGTCGGCGCTCACGAAGCTCGGCTACACCGAAACGCAGGTGACAGCGATCACCGCACACATCGAGGCGACGGGCACCATCGAAGGCGCACCCGAGCTCGCCGAGCAGCACCTTTCGATCTTCGACTGCGCGTTCAAGCCGCAGAACGGCACGCGGTCCATCTCGCACCTGGGCCACATCAAGATGATGGGATCGGTCCAGCCATTCATTTCCGGCGCGATCAGCAAGACCGTCAACCTGCCGGAGAACGCCACCGTCGAGGACGTCACCGACGCGTACGTCGAGGCCTGGAAGCACGGCGTGAAGGCCATCGCCATCTACCGCGACGGCAGCAAGAAGGTCCAGCCCCTCTCCACGGGCAAGGAGACCTCCAATTCGAAGAAGGCGGCTGCCCCGGTCACCGAGACCATCCTGGTCGCGCGGCCGCGCCGCCGGCTCAATGACACCCGAGCATCGCTCACCCATAAGTTCACGATCGAAGGCCACGAGGGATACATCACCGTCGGCCTGTTCGAGGACAACACCCCTGGCGAGATCTTCGTCACGATGGCGAAGGAGGGCTCGACGCTCTCCGGCATGATGGATGCGTTCGCGACGAGCATCTCGCTCTCGCTCCAGTACGGCGTCCCGCTCGCGCACCTCGTCGAGAAGTTCGCGCACATGCGGTTCGAGCCGTCCGGCTGGACCGGCAATTCCGAGCTCGGCTTCGCGAAGTCGATCGTCGACTACGTCTTCCGCTGGCTCGGCTACCGGTTCCTCTCCGCCGACGACAAGATCGCGATCGGTCTCGTCCACACGAGCGAGATCGTGGATCCCGCTCCGCAGCTCGAGCTGATGAGCAAAGCCGTATCGATGGCGACGCCGGCCGCTGGGACCCAGGAGCCGGTGTGGACCGAGCCGGCCACGGCGACCGCCGCACCGGCCCGCCGACGTATGAATTCCACACCTGACGCGCCGCCCTGCCCGCGCTGTGGCTGGCTGACCGTTCGCAACGGCACCTGCCACAAGTGCGAGAACTGTGGCGAAACAACGGGGTGCAGCTAGCACCCCCTCACTGAGTCAGGCCCTGGCCGGCCCGCCCGTCGGCCAGTACGCCTTTCGGCCCGGCGGTTCCTGCTCCCCTGGACCGCCGGGCCGTTCTTTGTCTACGGCTCGGCGGGGACGAGTGGTCCTCAGGGGCTGGCGGCGTCCTCCTTCGCTTGCGCGTTCCGGTCCTCACGGCTTGGGCGGGATTCCTGACGGACGCGCCTGCGCTCAGGAGAACGCCGCCAGCCCCTCGTGACCGCTGCTCTCGCTGCGCCTCACGACAACTCACTCTCGGCGGGTGATCTTCTACTCTCTTCCTGGGTCGTCCTGGAGCGCCACAAGACCGTGACGTCCCTAATTGCCGACACCGCGGTCCACGAGTGCGTCCGCCCCACGGATGTGACGATTCGGTAACGCGACATGGGGCTCGCTCACATGCTCGGCCGTACGAGTTATGCGGTGGAAGTGTGACGCGCGACGCGGGAACCCACGGCACGATCGACGCGTCAATACCGTGCAGGGGTCTGCGGTTCAGCGAGCGAGCTGGCGTGACACTCTGGAGCGGAGGTACACAGCGTGGCAGTCATCGCGAAGCGCGCGGGCACCGGGACGTACGCCGGCGGATTCCCCTGGAAATTCGTGATCGCACCGCTCGTCGTGCTGATGGCGCTCTGCGCCCTCGGTCTCGGCGTGAACGCGGCGTTCTCCGACCGCGCGCTGCCGCGCGTGAGCGTGGGCGGCGTCGACGTCGGTGGCGCGACGCCCGCGGAGATCCGGGACCGCCTTGACCATGAAGCCGCCCGCCCGTGGGCTGCTGCGCGCGTCGCCGTGGTCGCCTCCGACGGCACGACCTGGACGACGACGAACGGCGCCCTCGCGATCACGCCCGATCTCGAGCGCGCGGTCAGCGATGCGCTCGCCTACGGACACAGCGGCTCCGTGGCCCAGCGGCTCCTCGCCTGGAACAATGCGCTGCGCGCGAACGCGTCGATCCCGTTCGCAATGCGCTCGACCGGCGCGGCCGCCGACGGGTGGGTGACCACGATCGCGCGCGAGATCGATCGCGCGCCATCCGACGGCGCCATCGCGGTCACCTATCGCGGGATCGACGTGACACCGGCGGTCGTCGGGCGGATCACCGATCGGGCCGCACTCCGCGCCGCGCTGCTCGCGCCGCAGACACTGGGCGATCGCAGCGTGGACGCGCCGGTCAAGCTGTCATACCCCGCGGTCGACCCGAGTGGGATCCGCGAGGCTGCGAAAGCGAAGGCCGTGACCACCGCGCTCCAGATGCGTGCCGGGGATCGTGTCCTCAACGAGGACGCTGCGGGCCTCGCCACGCTCCTCGTCGTCGAGAAGGCCGTCGCGGCACCGGGCGACGTCGATCCGATCCCGGACGGTGCGACGGCGCCGGCGATCCGGTACGTCTACCGCGTCCGCCTCGACGAGGCGCGCGTGTCGGCCTGGGTGGCCGGCGTCGCGAAGGCGCTCGATCACCCGGCGAAGAACGCTTCGTACACGGTCCGGCCGGACGGCTCACTGAACGTCGTTGCCGCCGCCGTCGGCGTCAAGGTCGATCAGCCGCAGCTGGTGCGTGACGTGCTGGCGCAGCTCCTCGTGGGCACACGCGCGCCGCGGGTGATCGAGCCCGCGGTCGTGACGGACACGCCGATCTTCACGACGGAGCAGGCAACGCAGCTCGCGGGTCGGATGACCCAGGTCGCGACGTATACGACGACCTATCCGCCGAGCGCCTCTCGCCACGCGAACATCACGACCGGCGCGATGCAGTTCAACGACGTCGTCATCGCCCCCGGTGAGACATTCTCATTCTGGGATCGCCTCGGGCCAGTGACCGTCGATCGGGGGTACGCCTACGCGGGCGCCATCATCGACAACCGCTCTGACGAGAACGTCATCGGCGGTGGCCTGTGCCAGGTATCGACGACCCTGTTCAATGCCGTCGCCCGCGTTGGCCTCGACATCCTCGAGCGCCACGCGCACGGCTACTACATCGATCGCTACCCGATGGGCTTCGACGCCGCCGTCTTCGAGCCTGGCGTCGACTTCCGCTGGAAGAACGACACCCAGTACCCGGTGCTCATCAAGGCCTACCCGGGTGCGACCTCGCTGCGGTTCGACCTCGTGAGCGTCCCCACCGGGCGGCGCGTCGTCATCGGCGACGCGGTCCAGTGGGCCCTCACGAACCCGGCGCCGGACCAGCCGGCCGACCCCGCCTACCCGCCGGGCGCCCTCACCCAGGGCCGTAGCGTGAGCCGGTCCTGGACCGTCTGGGACGGTGACACGGTCATCCACGACCAGACCTTCACCAGCTACTACGTGCCCGTCTGGGGTGGCCCGGCCCGCTAGACCGCGCATTTCAGGCGCATTCCCTCACCCTGCCGGGTGGCGTATCGGAGCGGCCAGCCGGGCCGTTATTCGGCGTGATGAGCTCTCCCAAGCGCACCGAATTCACGGAGAACCTGGAAGCCGTCGCCCGCGGCGTCCGGCGGCTGGAGGAGATCCGCGACCCGATCCTCCGGGAGGCGGTCGCCGCCGCGCTCCGGCTCCGGGTGCGCGAGCTCCGGCTGGACCCGGCAAGCCGGGTCCGGATGCGGAACACCGTGCTCGCCGCGCTCGAGCCGGCGAAGCCGACCATCGCCGATCGGCTGTACGGCGTGTTCGCGCTTCTCGGGAAGCCGGCCCCGCTGCTCGTGCGGAGCCTCGCGATCCTCGTCGTGATCGCCGGGCTGGTCGGCAGCGCGACCGTTGCGAGCGCAGATTCCCTTCCTGACGACCTCCTCTACAGCGTCAAGCTCGCGGGTGAGCAGCTTCGCCTCGCGGTCGCCGTCAGCCCCGAGGACCACGCCAGCGTGGAGCTCTCGATCGCCGAGCACCGTCTCGACGAAGCCGAGCGCCTCGCGACCGCGGGCCGTGAGGACGACACGATCATCGCGACGGCCGCATACGGAAGCGCGCTCGCCGACGCTGCGGCGGACCTCGCCACGGTGGAGACGACCGACCCGCGGACCGCCGCTCTCGTGGCCCAGCTGCAGACGACGCTCGCCTCGAGCCAGTCACGTGTTGCGTCGACCGCGACGAGGCTTGCCGCCGATCCGCGCACCGTTGCGACGGCCGAGGTCCTCGCGACCGTCAGCACCATCGCCGCGGCGAGCAAGGACTCGCCCGCGACACGGATCGCAGATCAGGCGGCGGCGATCACCGCGAAGCTCGCGACCGTCGCGACCGACCGCGCGAACATCGTCGACCCAAGGCGTGCCGAGGCGCCGCATGCCACCGTCACCGCCCGCACGGATGCACCGCGCGCGACGGTCGCCGCTGCCGCGACGACCCGTGCGACGACCACCGCAACGCCTGCAGCGCGCGTCGCCGCCGCGCCCGCGAATCCGAGCGCCGCGCGGCAGTCGGCCGAGCGCGCCAAGGAAGCCGCGGAGCGCGCGCTCGAGGCCGCCGCGAAAGCGAAGCGCGCCGCGACGCGGACCACGAGCCCCTCGCCAACTCGTCGCTGAACCGTTACCCGGGCGACCCATCGGTGGGACTTCGTCTGCGTGACAGGGCGCTGTCCGATCCCGCGGCGGGCCTTCGAAGCGCTCACCTGACGGCGTCGCCGTCGCGCGAGCGGCCTGTCGCGGGATCGTGTTCTTTCAACGCGGGGGCTGCGTCGCTGCCACCCTGCCAACCCTGCCAAGCCGGGACGCGAATAGGCTATTGCAACGCGCGGCGGATCAGATCGAGCGCGGTCAGCGTCGCGCGACGGCGGCCCTCGGTGACGGACCGGTACTTCACCGTGGCCCGGCGCGCATCGCGGGCCGGTGTCCGCACGACGATCGTGGTCTCGGTGTCGCCGGCCGGCGCGAGGCAGACGACGTCGGCGCCGAGGTCGTCTGCGCCGGAGGCGAGGCGCGTCTCGTCGGCGCCGGGGACAACGACGGCGCCGGCAAGCCACCGCTCGGCGCCGTCCGCCTCGCTGAGCGTCCGCGCGATCTCGCCGCCGGTGATCGACTCGGCGACCGCGAGCCGCCATCCGTGCGCCATCAGCGTGGCGCCCACCACACCGCCGAGCGTATCGGCGTCGGTGCCCCAGACGTGCTGGCCGATGCGGTCGCGGATCGTGCCCTCCATCGCCGCGATCCGCGCGAGGACCGATCGCTCGTCGGCGCCCTTGTCGGTCACCCGCACGTGTACGCCGTCGTTCTTCGCGTAGGTCGCGACGGTGGGGGAGGTCGAGCGAACGAGCTCGTCCAGCGCCTCCTCGACGCTCGATTCGCCGATCCCGAGGAGCTTGAGCGTTCGCGACCGGAGGATGCTGCCCTGGCCCAGCGACGGCTCGACCTCGAGCTCCCACATCCGCGTCATCTCGCGCGGCACGCCCGGCATCGCGATGACCCGCGTCCCGCTGCGGCGCACGTCCCACCCCGGTGCCGTCCCGAGCGGGTTCGCGAGCGCGCGTGCGGAGGGGATGAGCCAGGCCTGCTTCCGATTCCGCTCGGGCATGGGCGTGCCGCGTCCGGCGAACCACGTCCGCAGATCGGCCTCGAGCGCGGCGTCCACGGCGGGGGTCTCACCGAACGCGGCCGCGATCGCCTCTCTGGTCAGGTCGTCCTCGGTCGGCCCGAGCCCGCCGGTGCAGATCACGAGATCGCTGCGCCCGATGGCGCGCGCGAGCGCCTCGGTGGCGCGGCCGAGGTTGTCGCCGACGGTCGACATGTGCAGGAGGTCGATCCCCAGGGTCGCCAGCCGGCCCGCCACATAGGCGGAATTCGTGTCGACGATCTGGCCAAGCAGGAGTTCCGTTCCGATGGAGAGCGTCTCAGCGCGCAGCTGTCTGGCCCCTTTCCGCGGTGGCACGGCGTATGCATCCACTATCGCCGAGTAACACGACTTCCCAACCCTTCCCTTCCTCACCACGAAGCCCCGCCCTTGAGGCGGGGTTTTGTGGTTCCAGGGCCGATCGAGGGGTGGAGGTACGATACCCGCCGCCTCGGGCCGGCGCGTACCGTCTACGAGAGAGAACGCGATCAGATCGCGCGTGGAGGTGTCCCATGGCTTCGGGCTACTGCGTGAAGTGCAAGGCCTCGCGGGAGATCAAGGACGCGAAGGCGATCACGATGAAGAACGGTCGCCCGGCGACCCAGGGCCTCTGCCCGGTCTGCGGGACGAAGATCTTCAAGATCGGCGCGTCCTAGAGACTGGCGTTCGTTACGGAGCTCTTGTGTCGCGCGGTGGATAACCGCTGCGATGCCGTCTTCGGTACCCTTGTCGTTGGGCCAGTAGCTCAGCGGTAGAGCAGGGGACTCTTAATCCCTTGGTCGTGGGTTCGAATCCCTCCTGGCTCACAGAAAAATGTGCGGTCCGTAGTGGACGGGACCGCGCGTTGTAGCCAAGCTCAAGAACCGAGGAGCACGTCGAGCGCCAGGCCCGCCTCGCGACGCATGGTCGGTGCGACGTGGCTGTCGAGATCGAGGGTCGCGGACGGGGGCGCGCCGACGGACACGCTGTTCGGCCTACACCGGTTGATGTAGCCAGACCGTACTGCCCCGAGGGTCACCCGCCGGCGGATTGCCGGGCCTAACGTCCTGACCCACGCTGCCGATAGACGAGCAGAGATGCTCCAAGGAGTGGGTGGGATGTTCAAGACTCGAGCACTGGTCCTCGCGCTCTCCCTCGGATCGCTCATGGCGTTCAGTGCTACCGCGCTTGCGGACGATGGACCAGCCGCGGAAGCCTCGGTCAACGCGAACGACCCGGGCATCGTGGCATTGCACGACGCGACCGACACGGTCCGCGATGCGCGCGCCGCGCTCCGCGCAGACTGCACTGGCCGCCTCGACAAGGCCGCGCACGAGCTCTGCCGCACCAAGGCCGCGGAGATCCGGGCCGCGTTCAAGGCCGCGCACGAAACAGCGAAGGCCCAGCACCACGCCTTCCGCGGGGCCCAGAAGGCCGCGCACGCCAAGGGCAAGCCCGAGAGCGTGCCAACGGCGCCGAAGAAGCCCTAGCCCGCCGGCGCCGGATGGGGGAGATCTCCTCCCCCAAGCGTTCCGGAAGGGTGATTACCACTTGACCCCTTCCCCCTACTGCGCGCCGGACCTAGCGTCACTCGCGTGTTCGGGCTCACCCTCAGATCGCAGCAGGCCCTGCTCCTCGGCATCGGCGGAGCGTTCCTCGTGTTCATCGCCGAACAGCTCGCGCCTCCGGGCGAGGCGCGGCACGTCGTTGCCGACCTCGGCTGGACCGGCTTCGCTCTCGGGGCCTGTGCCGGCACGGCGCGCGGCGCGCTCGGACCGCTCCGGCGCGACCGGCGGGCGTGGCTGTTCATTTTCCTCGGCGTCATCGCCTGGACCCTCGGTCAGCTCCTCAGAGACGTCTACGACATCGCCGGTCTCATCCCGCCGGTTCCGGCGCCCTCCGACTACGCATACCTGACCGCCGCCGCGTTCTGGGTCGTCGGATGCGCCACGTTCCTCGTGCGTCACGATCAGCGGCTCGCGGTGTACGCGCTCGGGCTCGACGTGAGCGGAGTCGTGCTGACGATGCTCGCGGGGGTCGCGCTCTACGTGTCCGACCTGTTCGCGCCCGAGATGATCCGGGTGCCGGGCACAGTCGCGGTCGGGCTCGCGTATCCGGTCCTGTACGTCGCGGCGACCGGTGCCGCGCTCTCGATGTTCTGGGGCCTGCCGCCGCAACACACGCGCCGCGCCCACCTCTCGCTGCTGGTCGGCATCTCATTCAACACGTTTGGCTTCGTCTTCTGGCTGCCGGACTTCGTCCACGGCACCTTTCAGCCGGGCGGGGTCATCGACCTCTGCTGGATGATCGGCATGCTCGGTATCGGCATCGCCGGCGGGCAGTGGGCCGAGGACTCGGTCGGCCACGCGTTGCCGCGGATCCCTGGATCCGCCGTGCAATTCTCCCGGATGCTGCTTCCCGGCTTCGTCGCGGCCTGTGCGGCCGCCGTGTTGATCGCGAGCCAGCTGGACAGCAAGACGACCACCGACCCCATCGTCGCGGCCGCGGTCGCGCTGACGATCGTCGTCCTCGCTATCCGCGCCGGTCTCGCGCTGTATTCGAACTGGCGGCTCGGCCTCCGGGAGCGCCGTCGTGCGGCCCAATTCGCGGCCCTCTACGACGTCGGCCTTGCGACGGCGGGGGAGATCTCGCTCGACGACCTCGCGACGCTCGCGGTCGATAACGCCACGCGACTCACGCAGACCGACGGCGCGATGATCTCGCTGCGCGATGAGGACGGCAGCTACCGGATCCGGGCGATCAACAAGTCGAAGATGCCGGAGCTGCGGGACGTGACCGGCGATCCCCTCGTCGGTATCGCGCTCGAGTGCGTCCGGACGCGTGAGGCGGCCATCGTCACCGACTATCACACCCACGCCGATGCCAATCCAAAGCTGCACGAGATCATCAAGTCGGCGCTCGCGCTGCCGCTCATCGCGCACGGCGAGCTCGTCGGGACGATGACGCTGTACTCCGGGCGCCCGCGGCACTGGGGCCTCGAGACCCTGCAGCTCTTCCGCCTCTACGCGGCCCAGGCGGCGATCGCCATCGCCAACGCGCGCCTGCTCAGCGAGAGCCGCCGTCTCGCGAGCGACGATCCGCTCACCGGCCTTACGAACCGGCGAGTCCTGGTCGAACGCCTCGAAGCCGAGACGGCGGAAGCCCGCCGCCACGGTGACGCGTTCTGCGTGATCCTCTGCGACGTCGACGGCCTCAAGGGCGTCAACGACACCGCGGGGCACCTGGTCGGCGACTCGGTCCTCCGGTCGGTCGCCGGCACCCTGCGGGCGACCGCGCGCACCGAGGACGTCGTCGCGCGCTTCGGCGGCGATGAGTTCGTCCTGCTCTTGCCGCGCACCAGTCTCGAGTCGGCGCGGGCCCTCGTGGTCCGCCTGCAGCGCGAGCTGCCCGAGCAGACCTACACCTGGGGCGGCCGCCCACGTACGCTGCCGCGCGTCTCGTTCGGGATCGCCGTGTTCCCCGAGGACGGGATGCTCGCCGACCAGCTCGTCGCGAAGGCCGACGAGCGGATGTATGAGGACAAGGCCCGCGCGCGAAGCCGTCTCTAGCTAAACTTCCCTCATCTGCTGAGGGAGGTCCCGCGTGTCCGCAACGACCAAGTGCCCCGAGTGCGACGGTGATGTGTCCGTTGGCGCGGACGCCGTGAAGGGCGAGATCGTGTCGTGTCCGGATTGCGGCGCCGAGCTCGAGGTGACCGCCATCGGACCGGTCGCGCTCGCGCTGGCACCGGAGGCTGAAGAAGACTGGGGTGAGTGAGCCCACCGTCGGGGTGCTCCTCTCGCGAGTGCGCGTGGAGGAGAAGCTCCTCCTCGAGGAGCTCGAGCGTCGCGGCATCCCGACGAAGATCATCGACGACCGCGAGGTCGTCTTCCGCCTCGAGGAGAAGCCCGACTTCGGCGTCGACGTGGTCCTCGAACGCTGCATCCAGCACTCGCGCGCCCTGTACGCGCTTTCGGTCCTCGGATCGTGGGGCATCCCGACCGTGAACACGTTCGAGGTCGCAGACGTATGCGGCAACAAGCTCCTCACAACGAACCGGCTCATCCGCGACGGGGTCCCGTCGCCGCGGACCCGCCTCGCGTTCACACCTGAGTCGGCGCTCGCGGCGGTGGAGGAGCTCGGCTACCCCGTCGTCCTCAAGCCGCTCGTGGGATCGTGGGGCCGTCTCATCTCGCGGGTCAACGACCGTGATGCCGCCGAGTCCATCCTCGAGCACAAGGACGTCCTCGGTACGTACATGCACTCCATCTACTACATCCAGGAGTACGTCGACAAGCCGGGCCGCGATATCCGCGCGTTCGTCGTCGGCGACGAGTGCATCGGGGCCATCTATCGGTACTCCGATCACTGGATCACGAATACAGCGCGAGGCGGCAGAGCCACCAAGTGCGAGGTCACCCCCGAGCTGAACGACATCTGCGTGCGCGCGGCCAACGCCGTCGGAGGCGGGGTCGTCGCGATCGACGTCCTCGAGGCGCCGGAGGGCCTCGTCGTCAACGAGGTCAACTACACGATGGAGTTCCGCAACTCCATCGACACGACCGGCGTGAACATCCCCGGCAAGGTCGTCGACTACGCGCTCAGCGTCGCCAAGAAGCGCTCCTAAATGAAGGTCGGCATCATCGGCGCCGGGGGCTACGCCGGCGGCGAGCTCCTCCGCCTGCTCCTTGGGCATCCCGAGGTCGGCGAGATCGTCGCAGGCAGCGAATCGCTGGCCGGCAAACCCGTCACGACCGCTCACCCGAACCTCCGCAAGCGCACGCAGCTCGAGTTCGTCCACTACGACGACGTCGCCGGCTGCGACGTGCTCTTCCTGTCGCTGCCGAACGGCGCGCACCGCCTCGGTGAGCTGCGCTCGCGCGGCACGCTCGTGATCGATCTCTCATCCGATCACCGGATCAGGAACGCCGCGCGCTACCGCGAGTGGTACGAGGCGGAGCATCCACACCCCGAGCTCCTCGGCAGCGCCGTCTACGGGATCCCCGAGCTGCATCGCGAGGAGATCAAGGCCGCGAAGCTCGTGAGCGGTGCCGGCTGTAACGCGACCGCGTCGATCCTTGCGCTGCTCCCGCTCGCGCGCGCCGGCCTCATCGATGCGTCGCGGCCGGTCGTCATCGAATGCAAGGTCGGGTCGAGCGAGGGTGGCCGCGAGCCGGGCGAGGATTCGCACCACCCCGAGCGCGCCGGCGTGGTCCGGTCGTTCAAGCCGGTCGGTCACCGTCACACCGCGGAGATCGAGCAGGAGCTCGGCGTCCGGGTGCAGCTCTCGGTCACGGCGGTCGAGCTCGTGCGCGGTGTGCTCGCGACGGCGCACGTGCCGGTGAAGAGCGGTATCGATGACAAAGCCTGCTGGCGCGCGTACCGCGAGGCCTATGCGGCGGAGCCGTTCGTGCGGATCGTGAAGGAGCGGGGCGGCATCTTCCGTTACCCCGAGCCGAAGCTGCTCGCCGGCTCGAACTTCGCCGATGTCGGCTTCGCGACCGATCCGCGCGGCGACCGCGTCGTCGCGCTGTGCGCCATCGACAACCTCGTGAAAGGCGCGGCAGGCAACGGGGTCCAGGCGATGAACGTCGCCTGTGGCTTCACCGAAACGGCGGGCCTCGAGTTCCCGGGGCTACACCCATGACTCTCCCGGAGGGACCCGCGTGACCCTGCGCGCCGTCATCAAGGCCGGCGGCTCGGCCGGCGTCGACCGCGACGGTGTCGCCGACCTCGTCGCCGACGTATCGCGCTCCGATGAGATCGTCCTGGTGCACGGCGCGTCCGCGGAGACGGACAAGCTGCAGGCGGCGCTCGGCCACCCGGTCCAGACGGTCATCTCCCCATCGGGCCATCAGAGCCGGCGGACCGACCGGCGGACGCTCGAGATCTTCGCGATGGCGGCGCTCGGCATCGAGAACTTCCTCTACACGGAGAAGCTGCAGGCGCGCGGGATCGACGCGATCGGGCTATCGGGACTCTCCGGGCGGCTGCTCGTCGCGAAGCGCAAGGCCGTCCGCGCGGTCGCGGACGGCAAGACCGTGCTGTTGCGCGACGACTTCACCGGTACCGTCGAGGTCGTGAACGTGCCGCTCCTGCGGCAGTTCATGGGACCGGGCCGCGTGCCGGTGGTGGCGCCGCTCGCGCTCTCGACGGAGAACGAGGCGGTCAACGTCGACGGCGACCGGGTCGCCGCGCGGATCGCGGTGGCCATCGACGCCGACGCGCTCCTCATCCTCACGAACGTCCCCGGTCTCCTGCGCGACGTGAGGGACCCGAGCTCGTTGGTGCCCGATGTGACGCTCGATGAGGCCGAGCAGCTCGCTCAAGGCCGGATGAAGAAGAAGATCCTCGCCGCGCGCGAGGCCATCGAGGGCGGGGTCGGTGAGGTCGTGATCCGCAGCGCGACCGGCGATCCGCAGGTGCGGACCGTGATTCACGCATGAGCGACGTGATCGCGCGCGAGAGCGCGCACACCTCCGGCCTCTACCAGAAGCGCGACGTCGTCCTCGTGCGCGGTAAAGGGGCGGTCGTGTGGGACGACACCGGTCGCGAGTACATCGATTGCGTCGGCGGGCAGGGGATGGCCAACCTCGGTCACGGCAACGCTGCGGTCGCCGATGCCGTCGCGGCGCAGGCGCGGACGCTCGCAAGCTGCACCGAGCTCTTCTATAACGACCGCCGCGCCGAGCTCTACGACAAGCTGATCGCGCTCCTGCCCGCATCGCTCGACCGGATCTTTCTGTGCAACAGCGGCACCGAAGCCGTCGAGGGTGCGCTCAAGTTCGCGCACCTCGCCACGAAGCGCAGCCGCGTCGTCGCGACAATGCGGGGGTTCCACGGCAAGACGATGGGCGCGCTGTCCGCGACCTGGGGACCGGAATACCGCGAGCTGTTCGGCCCGCTCCTGGAGGGTTTCACCCACATCCCGTTCAACAGGACCGAGGCGCTCGACGGAGCGATCACCAACGAGACGTCCGCCTTCATCGTCGAGCTGGTCCAGGGCGAGGGCGGCGTGCGCCCGGCCACGACGGAATTCGTGACCGAGGCCGCGCGGGTCTGTCGCGACCGCGGCGCCATGCTCATCATCGACGAGGTCCAGACGGGCTATGGGCGGACCGGCACGATGTTCGCGCTCGAGCAGTACGGCGTGGTGCCCGATGTCCTGTGCCTGGCCAAGGCGATCGCCGGCGGCGTGCCGATGGGCGCGATCGCGTTCTCCCAGGTCCTCGGCGAGCTGCCGAAGCGGTCGCACTCGACGACCTTCGGCGGCAACCCGCTCGCCTGCGCCGCCGCCATCGCGACGATCGACGAGCACCGGCGCCTCGGTCTCGCGAAGAATGCCGCGGAACGCGGCGCCCAGCTGCATGCGGGGCTGCTCGCGATCGACTCGCCCAAGATCCGTGAGGTGCGCGGGCTCGGCCTGCTGCAGGGGATCGAGCTCAAGGAGAACTCCGGTCCGACCATCAAGGCGCTGCAGGACAAAGGCGTGCTCGCGCTCGGCGCGGGTCCGACGGTCGTCCGATACCTTCCGCCGCTGGTCATCAGCGCGTCACAGGTCGACGCGGTCGTCGAAGCGACGCGCGCGGTGCTCGGTTGAGCGGGTCCCGCCGGGAGCATCAATGGGACTCGGCCTAAGCACGGCGACGATCGACGCTCTCGGGCGCCGCATCGCGAAGGCCGCCGCGCCATCCCCCACGGACCTCGCGACGCTCGCGACCATCCAGCGGGAGCAGGCCCGCGCCCTCGATGCCGTCACCGACGTGCTCGTCCGCGAGCTCGGGACGCCGCCGCGCTTCGGCCGCGCCGCGCTCGCCATCACGTCCCGCGTGAAGACCGCGCGGTCGCTGCTCGACGCGGTCGGCCGCCGCGAATCCGTGAGCGACGCCCAGGACGCCGTCGGCATTCGCGTGGTCGGGCCGATGAACCTCCACGAGCAGGACGCGCTCACTGAGCGGATCCTCGGCGCGCTGCCGGATTCGAAGGTGATCGATCACCGGCGGAGGCCGCAGCGGGGGTACCGCGCCGTCCACATCGTGGCCCGGTATTCGGGGGTCACAGTCGAGATCCAGATCCGCACGCGGCACCAGGAGTCGTGGGCCGAGGCGCGGGAGCGCGTTGCGGACGCGTGGGGGCACGGGATCCTCCATGGGTCGAAGCCGGCCGGACGCAACGCGGCTGAGATCGCGAGCCGCGCGGAGGCGCTGGAGCATTGGGAACATGTCGCCGATCGGATCGCCCGTCTCGAGCAGGAGACGATGCGCCTCACCGACATCCTCTCGGAGCGCATCCAGGCCGCGGTGCGATCCGATCCGACCTTGAAGCCGGTCGACGCCGCAACGCGTCTCATCTCGCAGGATCCGTCGCAGACGAATGGCATCCAAGCGGCGAGCACCGGGATCGCCGAGGCACTGCGCGACGGTGGGCTCGAGCTCACGCCGCTCGTAGACTCGCGACAATGAACCATTACGTTCTCGCGTACCACCGCGCGCGTGGTGCGCTGCTCGAGGAGCACGAGTTCGCGCCCGCGGACGCCGATGCGGCCTGGGCGCGCCGCGACGCGCTGATCACGGGATCGATCGCCGATCGCGATATCGAGGTCGTCCTCCTGCGGGCAGTGTCCCGGGCCGACCTCACGAAGACGCATGCCCGCTACTTCAAGTCCCTCCAGGACATCATCGCTGCCGCCTAGCGACATCGATCTCGCGCCGGATGACGTGGCCCTGGTCGGTGGGCTCGTGGCGATCCCATCCGTGTCGCGCGGCGAGCGCGATGCCGTCGAGTGGCTGGTGGACCGCATGCGCGAGCGGGGCTTCCGCGCCTCCATCGACGCCGCGGGCAACGCGGTGGGCGAGATCGGCGAGGGCCCGACGCACGTCGTGCTCCTCGGACACATCGATACGGTGCCCGGCGAGATCCCCGTTCGGATCGAGGACGGCGAGCTCGTCGGCCGCGGCGCCGTCGACGCGAAGGGGCCGCTCGCCGCATTCGTGGCCGCCGCGACGGATCCGATCCCCGGCCTCCGGGTCACGGTGGTCGGTGCGGTCGAGGAGGAGTCGCCGACGAGCAAGGGCGCGCGGCATTGGGCGACGCTGCCCGCGCCGGACTGGTGCGTCATCGGCGAGCCATCGGGATGGGCCGGCGTCACGGTCGCCTACAAGGGCCGTCTCGTGCTGGGAGTTTCGCTGTCGCGTGACGCGCGGCATGGCGCGTCGCCCGGTCCGACGGCTTCCGAGGAGGCGCTCGCGCTCTGGTCGCGCATCAAGCAGGCCGCCGACGCGCGCACGGCCGGCGCGCGTCCGTTCGAGCGGCTCGACTGCCGGCTCGAGGGGATGCACGCGGCGGCGGGTGACGGCCTCGTCGAGCGCGCGGAGCTGCGTATCGGCTATCGCGTGCCGCCGGGCATCGCGACGTCCGGGCTCGAGGCGGAGGTCGAGGCCCTCGTCGACGACCACGATGGCGAGGCCGAGGTCACCGTCGAGCGCATCGCCTCCGAGGAAGCCGCCCGGACGGCCCGCTCGACGCCGGTCGCCGCGGCGTTCGCTCGCTCGATCGCGGGGCTGGGCGCCCGGGCCACGTTCAAGGAAAAGAGCGGTACAAGCGATATGAACATCCTGCTGCCGGCGTGGGGCTGCCCGATGGTCGCCTACGGGCCGGGCGATGCCCGCTACGACCACACGCCCATCGAACGGCTCGCGCTGGCTGATTACGCGCGCTCGATCGGCGTGCTCAAGGAGGTCCTGCGCAGGGCTGCCAGCCGCTAGCATGACCCCGCCCTGGGCCTCCGGGGCCACAGAGGGGGAAGGGTGCTTTCAGGCCGCCGGCAGCGTCAACGCGTCATCCTCGCCGCCCTCGCGGTGGTCGGGATCATCTTCGGGGCCTTGTCGTACAACGCGCAGCTGCTCGACTCGAGCCTGCAGGCCGTCACGTACGACACCTTCATCACGAACGCGCCGGCGCGCATCTCGAACCTCGTCACCATTGTTGCGATCGACGACGCCACGATCTCGCGATACGGCCAGTACCCCCTGCCGCGCCAGGCCTATGTCGACCTGCTGAACACCATCAAGCCGCTGGCGCCCCGCACGGTCGCGTTCGACATCGGTTTCTACGACAACTCCCCGAACCCGGATCAGGACCGCGCGCTGGCTGTCGCGATCAAGGACGCCGGCAACGTGGTGCTCGCGATGCAGGGTGCCGGCGCGAGCGTCGGGATGGACGGTGCGATCCGCTTCAACAACGAGCAGGTGCCGATCCTCGGGCTACGGCAGGCTGCCGCGGCGCTCGGCGCCGTGAACATCCAGCCCGACGCCGATGGCCGCGTTCGCGGGGCCGCCCTCGCGATCGACACGCCAAGCGGCCACTACTACGCGCTGCCGCTCGTCGCGAGCGCACGTTCGCTGCTCGCGGCGAAGTTCATCACCGGCGATGAGAACTCGATCCGCCACCAGGGGAACCGGCTCGTGCTCCCTGGCCGGACCGGCGTGCCGGACCGGACCATGCCGATCAACGAGACCGGCTTCATGCCGATCTACTACGCGTCCGCTCCGGCGACCCCACTCGGCGCACGGCCACAGGACAGCGCGCCGTGCGCCGAACCGCTGGAGTTCTGCGTCGTCTCGCTCGCCGACGTGGTGGCGGGCAAGATCCCGCGTCCGCTGATCGCGAACCGCCTCGTGTTCGTTGGCGCGCATTCCGTCTCGGCGGTCCCCGATGATTACCCCGTTCCGAATAGCGGCGGAACGAAGATGTACGGGGTCGAGATCTGGGCGAACGCGGCATCGTCCATCTTCACGAACCGCTTCCCGGAGATCCGCGAGGGCTTCCTGATCACGCTGGTCGAGATGATCGTCGCGACCCTTGGCGGCATCCTCCTGGTCGCGCGTTTCCGGCTGTACGGCTTCCTCGCCGCGATCGTCGCGCTCCTGGGCTACGGCCTCGTGCGGTCGTATATCTTCCACGACGCATCGCTGAGCCCGGTCGGGGATGGGCCGATCGCCGTCGCCTCGCTCGGCTACCTCGCCCCCGCGGCGTTCTGGTGGGTCATCGCGCTCGGATACCTGCTCGTCGAGGAGCAGACCTCGGTGCGGCGCACCCAGACGACCTTCGGACGGTTCGTCACGCCGTCGATCGCGCGCACGATCATGGATATCGAGGAAAGCGGGAAGCTCGCCATGGGCGGCGAGGAGAAGCGCGTCACCGTCCTGTTCGGCGACATCCGCGGCTTTACCACCTTGAGCGAGGGGATGACGCCCCGCGTACTGCTCGACACCCTGAACCGTTACTTCGAAGGCATCGTGAACGTCGTGAATCGCTACGAGGGCACTGTCAACAAGTACAACGGTGACAACATCATGGTCATCTGGGGGGCGCCGCTGCCCGTCGACGACCAGGCGCGCAAGGCGGTCCAGGCGGCGCTCGAGATCCAGCGCTGGATCGTCACGGAGCGGTCGACCGGCGGTCCGGATGTCTCGTTCGGCTTCGGTATCAACACCGGCCCGGTCGTCGCCGGCTTCCTGGGGGCGCTCGGCCGGATGGAATACACGGTCATCGGTGACACGGCGAACGTCGCGTCGCGGCTCACCTCCAACGACATCGCCCGCCGGGACCAGGTGGCGGTCAGCGCCGAGACGCTGTCCGAGCTCGGGGCGGACGTCGTGTCGGTCGATCTCGGCGCCGTCCACGTGAAAGGCCGCACCGAGCCGATCCGCTGCTATCAGATCGACCGGATCGGGACGATCGAGAACCCGAATCCGGCGCCGGCACCCGAACGGCCGATAGCCACGGCCGCCGTTGCCGGGTTCCATTAGCCCGATGGCGATCGACGACAAGGTGGCGTTCGTGCTGATGAAGCTGACGCACCTCTCCGTGCAGCGCGACCGGGAGGCCTACCTGCGCGGACTCATCGAGCTTTGCGCGCAGGCGACGGACGCCGAGCGCTGCACCGTCTATTTCGTGGATCAGGAGCGCAAGGAGCTCTGGTCGCGCATCGCGGCGCGGACGGCGATGGAGATCCGGCTGCCGCTCGGCACCGGCATCGCCGGACAGGCCGCGCTCACCGGTGAGACGATCAACGTCCCCGACGCCTACGCGGATCCGCGCTTCGACCGGAATGTCGATCTCCGGAGCGGGTACCGCACCCTCAACATGCTCGTCGTCCCCGTGTGGGAGGACGCCAGCCGCAATGTCATTGGCGTGCTTCAGGTCCTCAACAAGCGCAGCGGCCCGTTCGAGCGGCGTGACCAGATGCTCCTCGAGCGGATCGCCGAGAGCATCGGGCCGGTCCTGGTGCAGACCGCAACGGACCTGTCGTGAGCTCGCCCCTCGAGCGCCGGCGGCAGGAGCGGCGCGGGACCGAGCGAGGCGACCGCCGCGGCGATGAGCGCCGCCGCGGCGCCGGACGGCGCGATCTCGACATGCTCCTCGACGTCACACGGCGCCTCATGACCGTGACCGATCTCGACGCGCTCCTGCGTCTCATCGCTGAAGCGACGGTCGCGATGGTCCAGGCGGAGCGCGCCTCCATCTACATCGTCGACCGGGATCGCCAGGAGTACTGGTCCCGCGTCGCGACGGGCAAGGGCGTGGGCGAGATCCGCTTCCCGCTTGGCGTGGGCATCGCCGGGACGGTGGCAAAGACGGGCGAGACCATCAGCATCCCCGACGCGTACGCCGATCCGCGTTTCAGCCCGGCGAACGATCAGCGGACCGGCTTCAAGACCCGGAATCTCCTCACGCTCGCGATGACCGATCACGAGGGTGCGGTCATCGGCGTGTTCCAGGCCATCAACAAGAAGGGCGGCGAGTTCACCATCGAGGACGAGATCACGCTGAGCTCGCTCGCCTCCTCAGCAGCCGTTGCCGTCGAGAACGCGCAGCTCGTGAACGCGCAGAAGCGACTCTGGCTCTCGCTCATCGAGACGCTCGCGACCACGGTCGACGCGCGCGACCAGCAGACGGCGGGTCACAGCAAGCGCGTGACGCGCTACGCCGGCGTGATCGGGACCGAGATGGGCCTCTCGCACGAGGAGCTCGATCGGCTGCAGGCGGCAGCGCTCCTGCACGACTATGGCAAGATCGCCGTTCGCGACCGGTTCCTCCAGAAGCCGGGCAAGCTCGACGATGCCGAGTTCGCGTACATGAAGGCACACGCCGAGAAGACCGCGGAATTCCTGAGCTACCTCGAGTTCCCGCCCGACATGAAGGACGTCCCGCTCATCGCGGCACAGCACCACGAACGGATGGACGGCACGGGCTATCCGAAGGGTCTTGCGGGCAAGGACATCCTGCCGGGCGCCCGCATCGTGGCGGCCGCGGATGTCTTCGATGCGCTCACCGCGCCGCGTTACTACAAGCCGGCGTACGCGCTCGACAGGACGATCGAGATCATGGACGGCATGGCGGGCACGCATCTCGATCCGGCGGTCATGGCCGCCGTCCATCGCGCGCTTCCGGCCCTCGAGCAGGAGATCGCGGAGCTCAAGGCGACCTGGCCGAAGCCCGGCGATGAGGGCATGGGCAGCATCGCCGAGGCCGCGAGCGGCGGGCTCTCCGAGCGCGACCAGAAGGCCATCGCGCCGGCCGCGACCGCGTGAAGATCCGCTTCTGGGGCACCCGCGGGTCCATCCCGACGCCCGGGCAGCGCACCGTGCGCTACGGCGGCAACACCGCCTGCGTCGAGCTGCGCGACGCCACCGACCACCTCCTTGTCCTCGACGCGGGGACGGGCCTGCGCGAGCTCGGTCTCAAGCTGAACGGGACGAGCCCGCTCACCGTCGACCTCTTCCTCTCGCACCTGCACTGGGATCACATCCAGGGCATCCCGTTCTTCCGGCCGGCGTTCGATCCCAAGAGCACGCTCCGCCTGTACGGACCGAGGCAGCATCGGCCGCTGCGCGAGCTGCTCGGGCTCGGCATGGATGACCCGTTCTTCCCGGTCGATCTGGATGAATTGCCCGTACACCTCGAGGTACACGAGGTCGATAGCGGATCGCAGCGTGTCGTCGGTCCGTATACGGTGGCCGCGGCGGCGATCGAGCATCCGGCACCTGCTCTCGCGTACCGGATCGAGGCCGATGGCAAGGCGATCGTCTACGCGACCGACACCGAGGACGGGTTCAGCGGCAAGCCCAACCCCGTGATCGAGCTCGCGCGGAATGCCGACGCCCTCATCCATGACGGGCAATTCCTCGACGAGGACTTCAAGCTGGGCTGGGGACACTCGACCGTCGCGAAAGCGATCGAGGTCGCGTCCCAGGCGAACGCGAAGCGGCTCGTCTTGTACCACCACGACCCCGATCGTTCGGACGACGCGCTCGATCGCATCGGCGCCGATGCCCAGAAGCGCGCCGACGGGCTGGGGAAGGGACTGCAGGTGATCGTCGCGCGCGAAGGCATGGAGCTCGCGGTCTAGGGCGAGGCGATGTTGGTGCCTCGTTGGCCTTCTTGCCGATCCGTTGCCTGAATGACAAGAACAGGGGACTCCACTGGACCGCTGGGCGTGTCGATATGGATCCACACGCGGTAGGTCGCCTGCTCGCGCGGTCCGAGCGGCGGGAACGGTGCTTCATACAGCGTCCTCGTGGTGCCGGTCGCGCGGCGTGCATCGATGAGGTTCTTGCTCCGCGCGAGGACTCCATAGCTATCGTCACCCGGCTGTTGGTAGCGAAGCTCGATCGTGGCAGGAAGCTGCGTTTCGGCCAGCCGCACATCGACGACCCCGACGATCGAGAGGCGCGACGCGTTCGGTCCGTCCACGTGCTTCTGCACGACCGCGAGCATGGCCTCGACACCGGGTGATGTGACGCCGGTCCGTGCGACTTCCTCCCGGTACAGCACCGGCAGGTGATCGCCAGCGACGTCGAGGCGTGCACCCTGCCAATACCCCACGATCGCGATGATGCCGATCGCGAGTGCCAGACCGATCGCGGCGGAGCGCGCGCGACCGCTGGCCGATCCGGGACTGACGGCAACACGCGCCGCTAGCGCGCGCCAGTTGCGGTCGGCCGCCGCCCGCTCCGACGGGAGCGCCGTGCCGAGCCGGCCCGCGAGATGTTCCTCGCGATCCGTCACCACGCCCCGCCTTCTTCGTCGTAGCGTTTCGCGAGCTCCCGCCGAGCGCGGAACAGCCGCGAGCGGATCGACGCGACACTCTTGCCGTCGATCGCCGCGAGCTCGTCGTATGTGAATCCGCCGGCGGCCTGCATCAGCACGAGCGCAGCGTCCGCCGGGCGCAGCTTGCGAAGGGCGCGATCGAGCGGGCCGGCGACGTCTTGGATGTGCTCGGGACGGGGCAGTCGCGCGAAGAGGCGGATCGAGCGCTGACGCGCACGGAGGAGATCGATGGCGCCGAGCTTCGCGACCCGAAAGAGGAGGTGGCTCGGTGGCTCGCGCAGCTCGCCCTTCGACCAGTAGCGGTAGAGCGCGAGGTAGGCCTTCTGGACGACCTCGTCCGCCTCCATGTCGTCACGCGCCACCCGGCGGGCGATCGACCACACGGAGCCGAACGTGTCGCGGTACAGCCGCTCGAAGGCGCCCTCACTGAATGGAAGGTCGCGCCGATTGCCAGGTCCTCGCGCGGGCTCTGCGATCTTTCGCCTCCCTGTGCGACCTACCAGTGTGAGACGCATCGCGCTCGTGCTTGCGGCCTGTCTGCTCGCGGGCTGTTACGACACCGCGCCGCCGCCGGTCGATCCGGTCGACCCGGATGGGGCGATCAGCACCGTCACGCTCGAGCCCGGGACCCTCGATCCGCAACGTGGTTCGTTCCCGAATGAGGTCGCCCAGATGCTCATGGTCTACGAGCCGTTGCTGAGCTACGACCCCAAGACCCTGCGACCCGTCCCCGCAGCGGCGCGAGACCTTCCGGCGGTCTCCGAGGATGGCCTCACCGTTACGTTCACGCTGCGCGAGCAGCTCCTCTACTCGGATGGCGCTCCGCTGACGGCGGGCGACTTCGCCTTCGCGTGGACCAGGCTCTGCG
This sequence comes from Candidatus Limnocylindria bacterium, assembly GCA_038227105.1. Classification (GTDB taxonomy): domain Bacteria; phylum Chloroflexota; class Limnocylindria; order P2-11E; family P2-11E; genus UBA4735. Next base: position 31,758 of record JBBRQB010000025.1, read on the forward strand.
ATCCCAATGTCGCCGCCGAGTATTCGTTCGCCGCGTACGTGATCGCCGGCTGCGAGGCCTGGAACAACCTGGACCCGAAGCGCGCGGACGCCGCCGAGCTCCAGCGGGCCAAGGCGGCGCTCGGGGTCCACGCGCCGGATGACACGCATGTCGTGTTCACGCTGGCGCGACCGGCGCCGTACTTCCTGGCGGTGGCCGCCATGTGGATCGGCGCGCCCGTTCGCGCAGCCGACGTCGCGGCGGGAGACAGCTGGACCCAGCCCGCCACGTACGTGGGCAACGGCCCGTTCAAGCTCGTCGAGTGGGTCCACAACGAGCGGCTCGTGTTCGAGCGGAACGACCGGTATCGCTCACCGGCGAAGCTGAAGCGGTGGACCAAGCTCGTCGTGCCCGAGGCGGCGGTGGCGAAGATGGCGTTCGCCGCGGGTGAGCTCGACGTGGCGCCGGCTTCGAGAGAGGACGGCGCGGTCGCCGCTCCGCCGGGCTGGTCCTTCTACATCGGCTTCAACACGCTGCGGCCGCCGTTCGACGACCCCGAGGTCCGGCTTGCGTTCGCCCGGTCGCTCGACCGAGCCGCGTACGTGCGGGACGTCCTGCAGGTGCCCGGCGTGCCGTCGGAGTCGCTCATCCCGGCCGGCCTGCCCGGCGCCGACCTCGCCGATCGGACGCAGGCGTTCGATCCCGTCGCCGCGCGCGCCGGACTCGCCGCATCGCGCTACGCGAACGCGCTACCCCCGGTGACGTTCACCTACGTGCAGCGCCCATCGACGGCACGTACGGCCGCGCTCATCAAGTGGGCGATCGCCCAGTGGTCGGAGAACCTTGGCGTGACCGTGACCGAGGACCCGGTCGATGTCCGCGGCTTTGGTCCGCTGGTCAGGTTCCCGGCGCAGCAGCCGCAGCTCTTTTCGCTCGGCTGGGTCCCGGACTATCCGGACCCCCAGGACCTGCTGACCACGATCTTCCACTCGTCGTCCACGGTCACGAGGACGCGCTACCGGAGCGACGTTTTCGACGCGCTCGTGATGCGCGCCGACGTGGAGCGCGATCCGCGGCTCCGCATCGATCTCTACCAGCAGGCGTCACGGGTGCTCACCCGCGACGCGCCTGTCGCGTTCCTCTATTCGACCGAAGCGCGGTATCTCGTCAGCCCCAGGCTGCGCGGATACGTGCTTTCCGCGTTCGATAAGGAATTCGGCCAGCTCACGATCACGACCATGTACCTGGCCAAGCCAGGCTTCTAGCGCGCGGCCGGCCCGCTCCCGTCCATGCGCATGGCGACGGCTGCGCGGAGCTCGTCGAGCTCGAACGGCTTCCGCAAGTGCCCGTCGGCGCCGAGGCTCGTCGCGATCGATGGCAGGTCGAGGTTCGCGCTCATCAGGACGATCGCAGCGGGAGCGACCGATGCGCGCCGGTACTGCTGAAGGAATGACCAGCCATCCATGATCGGCATGCGCAGGTCGAGAAGGATCAGCGCGGGCTCGTGGACCTTGACCATCTCGAGCGCCGCGGCGCCGTGCGGCACCGACGCGGCGGCGAACCCGTCGTCACGCAATACCTGGCAGATCGTGCCGCTCAGCTGGTCGTCATCGTCGATGACGAGGACGCGCGTCCGCCGCGCGTCGTCCTTCGGGCGCCGCTCGATCTTCAGCGGGGCTTCGCCTTCGACGCAGGCGTGGGCCGCACGGTCGTTTTCACGGCGGGGCCAGCCGGGGGCGCAGGCTTGATGGATCCGGCCGGCGTCGCCTGGGCGAATCTCATGGCGTCATTCAACGGCAGACCGTCCACCGGCCTCCAGTCGTGGCCGGGTGTCTGGCCGCCCGCATAGCAGAACGCCCACACGCCCTCGTAGATGGTGAGCGCCGAGTCGCTCCGGGCGGTGGAGTGGCCCTTCGCCGCGCACATGAACTTCACGAGCTTCATCGGATCGCCGCTCATGGGGCGAGGAGCCGGTAGCCCTGTTGCCGGACCGTGGCGATGTAGCGGGGCTGCCGCCAGGAGTCACCCAGCTTCGATCGGAGCGACCGCACGTGCCGGTCAACGATATTGCTCGGCGGCGCGCCCGTCGCGCCCCAGACCGTCCGGCGGATCTGCTCCCGGCTGATGACCTGCCCCGGGCTCGACGCGAGCACGAACAGGATCGCCTGCTCCGTGCTCGTCAGGTCGCGGTCCTTGCCGTCGCTGCGGACGCGGTTTTCGATGACGTCGATCTCGAGGTCGCCGACCGTCACGGTCGGGATGTACGCGGCGCGCTCGCCGTACGTGCGACGGAGCAGCGCCCGGACCCGGGCGCCAAGCTCTGTCGGCGCGACGGGGAGGCTGACGACGTCGTCCGCGCCATTCGCGAACGCCGCGAGGCGTGGCTCGAGATCCCCGTCGGTCCGCGTCACCACGATCACGGGGATCCGCGCTCCATCCTGGGTGTACGACCGAAGCGTCTCGACGGCGTGCGAGCCCTTGAGATCGACGATGGCCAGGTGCGGCGGCTGACCGTCGATCATGCGGCCCTGCGCCTCGACGAGCACGACGGCTCGCTGCTCCGCGACAGCGTGCTCGACCAGGCTTGCGAGCCGAGGATCGACGGTATGGACCGCGATACGCGGTGGTCCGAGGAGACGTGCCCAGTTGATGACCATGTCCCCTTTCAGTGGGGAGGGCGAGCTCGAGCGGCGTGCAGGTCTCGCGTCCCCGTCTCAAAGGCGCCCCGCTTCGGACCTACGCCGCTGAGTGTCATGACCGACCGTACTCCGCGGCGGAGACGATTACGCGTGGTCATTCGTACTCAATTGCGACGTCTCATGACGGGAACGTCATGTGATGGGCCGGGTCCCAGCGACTCGGCCACGTCCGCGGGCGTGGTGTAGGAGAACCACCGCGCGATCCTCTGAACGCGCACTCTAACTCGCCACCTCCAGCATCTTCATCGTTTCGTCGTCCTCGATCGCGACGAGCGGCTTCGCCAGGTAGTCGAGGCTCATGTACCGGTGGGTGACCTGCCACTCGTCGTGCTGCTCGGCGAGGACCGCGCCGATGAGCCGCACGATCGCCGCGCGGTTCGGGAAGATCCCCACCACGTCGCTGCGCCGGCGCAGCTCGCGGTTCAACCGCTCCTGCGGGTTGGTCGACCAGATCTGGCGCCAGTGTTCCGGGTCGAAGTGGCTGAAGGCGAGCAGCTCCTCGCGGACTTCGTCAAGGAGCGCAGCTGCCTGCGGGAATCGATGTTCGAGCTCCGTGACCGCGACGGCGTGCTGATGGCGCGTCGTCTTGGCGTCGGGCTGGGTGAAGATCGTGCGGACCATCGTCGCGACAAAGGGCTGGGCGGACTTGGGGACCCGGGTCAGCAGGTTGCGCATGAAGTGGGTCCGGCAACGCTGCCAGGCCGCTCCCGGGAGCGTCGCTGCGATCGCGGCCTTGAGTCCTTCGTGGGCGTCACTGGTCACGAGCAGCACACCCGAGAGCCCACGCGCCACCAGACCGCGCAGGAACGCCAGCCACGACGCGCCGTCCTCGGCGGTGACGACCTCGAGGCCCAGGATCTCGCGCCGGCCATCGCGGTTCACCCCGGTCGCGACCAGGGCCGCGGCTTGAACGATCCGGCCACCCTCACGGACCTTGAGGGCCAGCGCGTCGGCCTGGATGTGGCGATACGGCCCGCTGTCGAGCGGGCGGCCGCGAAAGCCGGCGACCGCTTCGTCGAGCGACTTCGCGAGCTCGCTGACCTGAGACTTCGAGATGCCGGTGATCCCGAGCGTCTCGACGAGCCGCTCGACCCGCCGAGTGGACACTCCCAGGACGTACGCCTCGGCCACCACGGCGACCAGCGCTCGCTCGGAGCGCCGGCGCGGCTCAAGCAGCCAGTCTGGGAAGTACGTGCCCGCGCGGAGCTTGGGGATCCGCAGGTCGAGGGTCCCGACGCGGGTGTCGAAGCGGCGCTCGCGGTACCCGTTGCGGCGGTTGGTGCGCTCGGGTGTCCGCTCACCGAAGCCGGCACCGGCGAGCCCGTCGACGTCGGCAGCCATCAGCCCCTGGACGATGCCGTGCAAGAGGTCGCGCAGGAGATCGGGCTCGGCCTCCTCGAGCTGCTTGCGAATGACCGCGAAGGGTTCCATCGTGGGGTTGGCCACCGTGTTCGTCCTCCTCTGCAGTTTGTGAGAGATCTGCCGAGAGGATGGCACGGTGGTTCTCAATGCCGCGGGGCTTCAGCTCAGCCCCGCTCGTACACCACATCGCTGGACGTGAAC
>JBBRQB010000026.1:0-34897 GCA_038227105.1 Candidatus Limnocylindria bacterium
CGGCATCGAGGGCGCCGACGTCGCGCGGCGGTCCTAGCCGAGCGCGAGCGCGATGACGCCTCCGACCATGAGCGCTGCCGCGAAGGACCGCCGCGCCGGATCGGCCTCCGCAAGGGACCGGGCGCCGAGCACCACACCGAACAGGATGCCGATCTCGCGCGCCGGCGCGACGTAGCTGACGGGACTTATGACGAGCGCGGTCAGTACGAGCATGTACGCGAGCGGGGATAGGATCGCGACCGCGATCGCGGGCGTCCGGTTCGCGGACCATTCGGCGCGTATCTCAGACCATCGCGGCAGCGCGAGCGGGCTGAGGATGAGGACGCGCCACACGTTCGAGCTCCATTCGTAGAGGATCGGCGGGATCAGCAGCCCGCTGACGCCGCGCTTGTCCCACAGCGTGTACGCGGCGATCGTCACGCCCGTGATCAGCGCGTAGCCGACGGCAGCGCCGATGCCGCGCTGACGCAGCTTCCGTGGGTCGCCCGTCAGCACGACGACACCGAGCGCGATGGCGATCGCGCCCACGATCGCGAGGGGCGTGGGTCGCTCGCCGAAGAGGAGGACCGCGCCGATCGTCGCGAGCACCGGTCCGGTCCCGCGGGCGAGCGGATACACGATCGACAGGTCGCCGGCGCGGTAGCCGCGCTGCAGGAAGATGAAGTACGCGACGTTCAACGCCGCATTCACGAAGGTCCACGCAACGACGGTCGGGCCGACCGTGGCACCGGTGACCAGGAGCACGACGAACGCGATCGGCGCATAGAGCGGGATGGAGAGCGCAAGCGCGAGCCAGAGGAACGGAATGCCGCCGCCAGCGCGCTTCGCGAAGAGATTCCACGTCGCGTGCGCGACCGCGGACGCGAGGACCAGCGCGAGCGCGAACGTCGTCATCGCGCGCGCTTGAGGGCGGAGGAGAGCGCCGCTCGGAGGGTCGCGGGGCGGGCCTCGACGACCTTCACGTCGTCGCAGCCGACCCAGCGTGCCGCCTCGAGGAGGGCGCGCGCGATGTGCGGCGCGGACGCGGCGTCACCGCTCACGCGCTTCGCGACGAGCGTCGTGCCCACGCGACCAGGATCCACGCGGCCGACGATCTTCCCGCCGGCGAGGACGGGCATCGTGAAGTAGCCGTGGACGCGATCGACCGCAGGCACGTAGGCCTCGAACTTGTGCTCGAAGCCGAAGACACGCTGCGTGCGCGGCCGGTCCCAGATGAGCGAGTCGAACGGCGAGAGCAGGGTCGTGCGGTGCGCACCGCGAATGGTGCCAAGCGAGCGGAGCGCAGCGGGCGACGCCCACGCTGGCTGGTCCCACCCCTCGGCGGTGACGGGCACGAGCTTCGCGCGTTCGATCGCCGCGCGCGTGGCCGGGATGCCCGAGGTGAAGAAGCCGACGCCACCGCCGAGGTAGCCGCGCAGCTCGTTCAGCGCCCCGACGCCGACGCGCTCCGCGGCGAGCGTGATGAGCTGCGTCTGGCAGGACTCGTCGTCGAGCTCGACCGCGCGGAGGCGCGCCGGGATCGCGCGCTCGGCAAGGTCGTAGACGCGACGCCAGGCCCGGCGCTCGACACACACGACCTCGCCGATCGCCATGAGCCGCTCGAGCGCGATCTTCTCGGCGGACCAGTGCCACCACACGTTCTTGGGCCGCTCCGCCTTGCTGCGTGATCCGCCGAGATCCGATGCGGTCAGCGGTCCGCGCGCCTTGAGCTCCGCGAACACGGCCTGCATCGCCCGCTCTTCTGGGGGTCGGCTCGGGTGCACCCGGCTCGCGCTGAACCGGCGGCGTGCCGCGAGGTAGGGCCACAGCTCGACCGGAAGGATGCAGTACGCGTGCGCGAGGCCCTCGAACGCGCGCGCGGGACGGTGCCAGTACGCGTCCTCCACCTCGGCCCGCGGGACCGGCCCGAGCCGGGCGTAGGCGACGAGCTCGTGCGATCGTGCGAGGACCGAGATCGTGTCGAGCTGGACCGCACCGACACGGCGCAGCATCGTCCGGACATCGGGATCGGGTGCTCCAATGAGACCCTGCGCGTGAAGCGCGAGCGTTCGCGCCTCAGTGGCGGAAAGATCCGTCTTCACACGGGCCGCGTGAACCAGATCGCGCGGTACAGCGTGCGGAATCCGACGTCGCGCAGGTTGTGCCCGCTCGGGGAATCGGGATCCGTTTGCGATATGAAGATGCGGCGACCTCGCCGAAGTCCCTCGGCCACGCGTGCGGCGATCAGGGCGTGCTGGATGCCCCTTCCGCGGAACGCCTCGAGCACGCCACCCGAGTAGCAGCCGGCGACGCGCTCGCTGAGCACGAGCTGCCCCGTGCCGGCGTCCTGGCCGCCGACCGACGCGATGAACGCCACGCCCGCGTCACCCATGGACGTCAGCGACGCGACGGTGAGGTCGACGAAGAACGGGCCGAGCTGCGGGTCGTCGCGCATGTCGAAGCCGTCGCGGACCAGCTCGCCGAACCGCTTGTGCTCGTCGGGTCCGACCTGACGCAGCGTCGCGGGGCTCACCCGTGGCGCGAGCTCACGATCGGTCTCGAGCACGTGCGCCTCGAGTCCGTGCCCGGACGAGACGAATCCGGCATGCTCGAGGACCGCGAGGACCGGCTGCGGCGTGATGTCCTGGTAGACCTCGACGTGCGCGGCGACACCCTTCAACGCGTAGTGCGCGACGACGGTCTCGAGGCCCCGCTCGTCGAGCGGCGCGAGGACGCCTGCGCCGATGACGCGGTTGAACAACGGGTACTTCCACACGGAGCAGGTCGAGCACGCGAGGCCCGCGACCGTGCCGAACGAGTTGCCGTAGCGCTCGCCGATCTGGGGTGCGCCCGCGAGGACCGCGCGGTTCGCGGCGATCTGGTTACCGAGCTCGAGCCGGAGCAGCGACGCGTCGTCGGTCACGCGAGTCGCTGCAGTGTCCGTCGCACCAGCTCGCGCGCGAGCGGCACCTTGTAGCCGTTGTCCTTGAGCGGCTCGGCCTTGTCCATGGCGGCATCCGCGGCCGCCTGGCAGGCCGCATCGTCGAGCGCGCGGCCCTCGAGGAGCTTCTCCGCGTCACGCGCCCGCCAGGGCACCGGCGCGACGCCGCCGAGGACGATGCGGGCGTCGCGTGCGACGCCGCCGATGATCTTCACGGAGACCGCGACCGAGACCATCGCGAAGCTCCAGGTCTTGCGCTCCATCGCCTTCTCGAACGCGCCACGCCGGCCCATCGCATTCTCAGGCACGCGCACCTCGAGCAGGAGCTCGTCCGGCGCGATCGCGTGCTCGCGGCGGACGCGGCCGTGCGGCGTCACGTACAGGTCCACGAGGGGCAGCGTGCGCGAGCCGCGCGGCCCCGTCAGCGCGACGGACGCGTCGTACGCGATGAGCGCGGGCGCGAGATCCGACGGCGCCACCGCGACGCACTCCTCCGCGCCCACGACCGCATGCAGCCGGCTGTCGCCCTCGATCGCGAAACAGCGAACGCCGCCCTTCAGCCAGCACGGGAACGTCTCGTCGCGGAAGTACGAGCACCGATTCCGCTGCAGGAGGTTCCCGCCGACTGTGCCCATGGTGCGGAGCTGCAACGTCGCCGCGGGCGCGAGGGACTCATGCAGGATCGGCATGGAGCGCGCGAGCTCGGCAGAGATCTCGAGCTCGACGAGCGGCACGAGGGCGCCGATGCGCAGGCCTTTTCCCTTGGAGCGGGTCCAGCCCTTCAGCGGCTCGAGATCGCGGATGTCCGAGATCCGCTCGGGTGCGGTGATGCCGTCCTTCATCAGGCCGAGGAGGTCCGTGCCCCCGGCCATGACGGTCGCGCCGCCACGCTGAAGCTCGACCGCCTCGGACACCGCCTTGGGCCGGGCGTAGGCGAACGGCTTCATGTGCTTCTCACCGCGGCCTGCGGCCGCGTCCGCTCAAGGCTGAGCTCCAACGCCTCGAGCACCCGCTGCCGCGTGAGCGGCGCGGTACGAATGCGCACGCCGATCGCGTTCGCGACGGCGTTCGCGATCGCGGCGGGGAGCGGGATGATCGGCGGCTCACCGAGGCCCTTCGCCCCGATGTTGTTCGCCTTCACGTCGGCGTCCTCGGTGAAGCGGACCGTCATCCGCGGGACGTCGCGCACGGTCGGGATCTTGTAGCCCTCGAGATTCCCGTTGACGACGTGCCCGGTCGGCCGATCGACGATCCGCTCTTCGCTGAGCACGAAGCCGAGTCCCTGGATGATCCCGCCCTCCACCTGCGACGTCGCGAGGAGCGGGTTGATGACGCGGCCGATGTCGTGCACCGCGACGACGTGCTCGACGAAGATCTCACCGGTGCGCACGTCGACCTCGACCTGCGCGAAGTGCGCGCCGAACGTCTTGAGCGACAGACCCTCCGGGTTCGGGAACCGCGAGCCCTTCCCGATGACCGTGAAGTTCTCGACCTGGCCGAGCACCTCGCCGATGGACATGCGGTGACCCTTGCCGATGATCTGGCCGCGCTGGACGCGCAGCTCGCTCGTGCCCATCTCAAGCAGGCCGGACGCCGCTTCAAGCAGCTGGCCGCGCGCGTCCTTCGCCGCGAGCCGGACCGCCGGCCCGACCGACGCGACCGTGAGCGAGCCGGCGGAGATCGGCGCGTACTGGCTGTTCGTGTCGCCGAGCTCGACCCGCACCGCATCGACCTCGAGGCCGAGCTCCTCGGCGACCAGCTGCGCGAGCACGGTGCGCGTTCCCGTTCCGATGTCCTGCGTGCCACAGCGCAGGACCGCGGTGCCGTCAGGATTGAGGTGCACGGTCGCGTACGCGGGAGGGAGGCCGCTCCCGCCCCAGAGCTGCGAGGCCATGCCGTAGCCACGACGGCGATGCAGCGCGCTCCCGCGCGCACCCTCGGGCTTCCGCCGGTGCCAGCCGATCTCCTTCTCGCCGATCTCGTAGCAGCGAAGCAACCGTTTCAGCGAGTAGCGCAGGCTGGTGACCGGATCGGTCATGCGGGTCGCGTGACGGCGGCGCAGCGCGAGCGGATCCTCGCCCATGCGCTCGGCGAGCTCGTCGATCGCCTGATCGAGCGCGAACGTCCCCTCGACGTAGCCGGGCGCGCGGAACGAGGCGAGCGCGCCGAGGCTGGTGAGCACCTTGTACGAGCGGGAGCGGACGTTCGCGATGTCGTAGAGGCCGTTCGTCGGTCCGGTGGGATCGGCGACCCAGCGACCCTGACCCGCGTTCGACCAGGACAGGTGCTCGATCGCGTGGATCTTCTTGCCCTTGGACGAGATCTTCACGGTCTGGTACGTCGCCGAGCGGTTACCCGCGGCGAGGTTCTCTTCGTCGCGCGTGAGGAAGCAGCGCACCGGCTTGCCGAGCTGCCGCGCGAAGATCGCCGCGACGATCGTGTACTTGCCGGCGCCGCCTTTGGAGCCGAAGCCGCCGCCCATGTAGTCGCACAGCACGCGGATGTCCTTGTACGGGATCTTCAGCGCGGCCTGGATACCCGCCCGCACGCCGAAGACGTGCTGCGTCGATTCCCAGACCGTGAGCTCGTCACCGTCCCATCGCGCGACCGCGCCATGCGTCTCGAGGCTGTTGTGCAGCTGCGTGGACGTGCGATAGGTGCCCTCGACGACGACCTGAGACTCGGCGAATGCGCGCTTCACGTCGCCGCGATCGTGCTTCCCGGACTCGCTCACATTGCCGCCATCGGCGAGCTTCGTCGCGCCTTCGGCCATGGCCTCCTCAAGGTCCGGCACGAAGGGTAGGACCTCGTACTCGACATCGATGAGGCGCACGGCCTCCGCGGCGATCTCCTCCGTGTCGGCCGCGACAGCGGCGACCTCGTCACCGACGAAGCGGACCTCGTCACGGAAGATCGTCTCCTCGCCGCGGAACGCGGCCTTCGGCGCGTTGGACCGGTGCAGCACCCCACGGACGCCCGGGAGTGCCTCCGCACGACTCGCATCGATCTTCCGGACGCGTGCGCGGGGATATGGGCTGCGGAGCATGCGGACGTGCAGCATGCCCGGGAGGTACAGGTCCTGGGTGAACATGGCGCGACCGGTGACGCGCGCGATGCCGTCGACGCGCGTATGGCGCTTCCCGACGATGGTGAGCCCGGCATCGTCGCCCCATGACCTGAGGTCGGTCCCCTCGACGAGCGCGGTCTCCTCGGAGACGATCCCCTCGAACTCGGACTTCGTGCGTACGACCTTGATGCTCATCGCTTCGTCTTCTTCGACGCGGCGAGCGCGGCTGCGACGATGTTCGGGTACGCGCCGCACCGGCAGAGGTTGCCACTGACCGCGCGCAGGACGTCCTCTGCATCCGGTGATGCGTTCTGACGGAGGAGTCCGACGCAGGACATGATCTGGCCCGGCGTGCAGAACCCGCACTGATACGCGTCGTGGTCGATGAACGCCTGTTGCACCGGATGCAGACCGTCCTTGGAAAGTCCCTCGACCGTCTCGACCTTCCGGTCCGCGCAGGCGACCGCGAGCGTCATGCAGGCATACGCGGGCTTGCCGTCGATGAGCACCGTGCACGCGCCGCACGTGCCCTCGTCGCAGACCCGCTTCGCGCCCGTGAGGCCGAGCGTTTCGCGCAACGTATCGAGCAGCGTCCGGTGCGGCGGCACATGCACTGTGACCGCGTCACCGTTGACCTCGAGCGCGACGTCGATCGCGCCCGGACCGACGAACGAGGGAGCCTTGGGCACGAGGACCATCGTACGCAAAACAGCGTCCCTAGAATCAGCGAGCGAATACGCGTGCGGGGGAAGGTCCATGGCCATCAAGCGTGTCGGCGTCGTCGGCTTCGGTCTCATGGGTTCGGGCATCGCGCAGGTCTGCGCCCAAGCCGGGTACGAGACCGTCGTGCGAGAGGTCGCGCAACCGCTGCTCGACAAGGGCTTCGCGCGGGTCGACGCCTCGCTCGCCCGGGTCGTGAAGTCGGCGAAGCTGTCCGAGGACGACGCGAAGGCCGCGCGTGGCCGCATGCACGGGACCACCAACCTCGAGGACCTGAAGGATTGCGACCTCGTGATCGAGGCGGTGGTCGAGCAGATCGAGGCGAAGAAGCAGGTCTTTAGCACGCTCGACGCGCTGTGTCCGGCCTCCACGATCTTCTGCTCCAACACCTCGAGCCTGACGATCGTCGAGATGGCGGCCACGACGAAGCGGCCCGATCGCTTCGCGGGGCTCCACTTCTTCAGCCCCGCCCAGATCATGCCGCTCGTCGAGATCGTCCAGGCGCTCACCACGAGCGACGCGACGGTCGCGGCGCTGCGTGAGTTCGTGACCTCGATCGGCAAGACCGGCGTTGTCTGCAAGGACACGCCGGGCTTCATCGTGAACCGGCTGATGGTCCCCTACCTCCTCGGCGCGATCCGCGCGCTCGAGCAGGGCGTCGCGTCGGTCGAGGAGATCGACACCGCCGTGAAGCTGGGGCTCCGCCACCCGATGGGGCCGTTCGAGCTCATCGACTTCACCGGACTCGACATCAACCTGCACGTGGCCAACGTGTTCTTCGAGGAGTTCAAGGACCCGAGCGTCGCGCCTCCCGCGCTCCTCAAGCGCATGGTGCTCGCCGGCCGCCTCGGGGTGAAGACCGGACGCGGCTTCTACGAGTACGACGAGAAGGGTCAAAAGAAGACATGAGCGACGAGCGGCTTTGCCGCGAGGAGCGAAGCGATCAGCCTGAGCAGTCGCCGGCCGCAGGCCGGCGATAGAGCAAAAGCCGTCGACGCCGACGAAGTAGCCGCGACCGGCAAGGCCGCGCTGTGGAGCGCCATCGCGGGCGCCGCGCAGCTGCTCGTCGTCGCGATCGGCACGCTCGCGTACCCGTATCTCTTCGACGTGCTGAACGCGATCGCGTACGGCTTCATCCTCCCCGCGGTCGCCGTGCTGCACGTGCGGCACGCGGTCGTTCGGCGGAGCGGCGCGATCCTCGCGACCATCGCCGGCACTGCGGTCGCGACCGTCGGCCTCGCGGGCTCCGCGAACGTCGACGTGCGGCCGGCGTCGCTGTTCGTCCTTGGGATGTGGTGGTGGACGATCGGAAAGATGTGGGTGCAGACCGGCGTCATGCCGCGGCTGTTCGGTCAGATCACGGCCGTGCTCGGACTCGGTGCCTTCGTCCTCGTGCCGGTCGAAGCGTTCTCGAACCTCATCGGCCCCACGCAACCGTGGTTCGGCGCGGCGCACGTGGTCCTCGGGACCTGGCTGCTGGCGCTGTCGATGGCCTTCGCTCGGGAGAGGACGCGACCCGCGGGCGGCTAGGCGAACGCACGTCCCAGGAGCAGCCCCGCGGCGACGGCGACGATGCCGAGGACCATCGAGCCGACGAGGTTCGCGAGGCCCGCCACGTAGCTGCCGTTCTCGATGAGCCGCCAGCTCTCGAGCGCGAGCGTCGAGAACGTCGTGTACGCACCGATGAACCCGATCAGGATCGGCGCGCGGATGTCCGCGGGCAGGACGTCGCGCTCGATGGCGAGCGCGACGAGGAGACCGAGCACGAACGATCCGGACAGGTTGACCACCAGGGTCCCCCACGGGAACGCCGCGCCGGTGCGGGCGACGACCCAGCCGTCGACGAGATAGCGGGCGATCGCGCCGAAGAACCCGCCGATGCCGACGTACAGGAGCGTCACGAGGCGCACGATAGGTGCGTACTAGGCTCCCCGCATGCGCGCGCTCGTGGTGCTCGATGGCGACCCGCTCGGCAGCGACGCGTGGCTGGCCGCCCTCGCGGCGGGCAGTGACACGGTCATCGCCGCGGACGGTGGCGCGGCCCACCTCGATCGCGCCGGCCGGCGACCCGACCTCGTCGTCGGCGATCTGGACTCTCTGCCCGACGCCACACGGAAGCGTCTCGAAGCGGCGGGTGTCGCCTTCGAGGTCCATGCCGACGACAAGGACTCGACCGACGGCGAGCTCGCGCTCCAGGCCGCGGTCGGTCGCGGCGCGGATGAGATCGTCGTGGTCGGGGCGTTCGGCGGTCGCCGCCTGGATCACCTCCTGGGGAACCTCATGCTCCTCGCGCACGAGGACTTCGCGGCGATCGACGTCGCCGTGGTCACGGAGGCCGCGACATTCCGCACGCTGATCGGGCCGGGGATCCTCGAGCTCGAAGGCGCGGCTGGTGACTGGGTCACGCTCGCGCCGCTCTCTGAGACCGCGACGGGCGTGACGACAGATGGCCTGCGGTACCCGCTCCATCGCGGCGAGCTCGTCCGCGGCTCGACGCGCGGCGTGAGCAACGAGCTGACCGGCCGCCGCGGGAGCGTGGAGCTGGCCGGCGGTCTCCTGCTCGTGGCGGTCACGACCCGGCGGTCGGTAGCATCACGCTGATGGCGGTGACGGCGAAGAAGGCGCGCCACGAGGCGCTCGGGCTGACCCTCGACGACGCAAAGGGGCTGTACCGGGCGATGCTCCTCACACGGATGCTCGGCGAGCGGATGATGCAAATGAACCGCATGGGCCGCGCCGCATTCGTCGGTGTGGCCGATGGTCACGAGGCCGCCGAGGTGGGGTCGGGCTGGGTCATCCGGCGAGGTCACGACTGGGTGCATCCCTACTACCGGGACGTGGGCGTGGCGCTCGTGCTGGGGCAGACCGCGAAGGATCAATTCCTCGGCGTCTTCGCCAAGGCGACCGACCCGAACTCCGGCGGCCGCCAGGTCGTGAACCAGTTCAGCGACCGCGACGCGAACATCGTGACCGGATCGGTGTGCATCGCGACGCAGTTCCCCCAGGCCGCCGGCATCGCGCTCGCCATCAAGAACCGCAAAGAGGACAAGGTCGTCTTCACGTATGGCGGCGATGGGGCGACGAGCCCCGGTGACTTCCACGAGGCCGTCAACTTCGCCGCGATCCACAAGCTGCCGGTGCTGTTCATCATCGAGAACAACCTCTTCGCGATCTCGACGCCGTCGTCCAAGCAGATGAGCGTGCCGAACGTGGCGGATCGCGCTGCGGGCTACGGGATCCCCGGGCTCATCGCCGATGGCACCGACGTCCTCGACGTCTACGCGAAGACGAAAGAAGCGGCCGACCGCGCACGGCGCGGGGAGGGGCCCAGCATCGTCGAGGTGAAGTGCTACCGCTACCAGCCACACAGCTCCGACGACGACGACTCGCGCTATCGCTCGAAGGACCTCCTGAAGGAGTGGCAGGCGAAGGATCCCGTGGACAAGGGCGCTGCGTACCTCCTTTCGATCGGCGTCGCGCAGAAGGTGCTCGACGCAATGCGCGCCGAGATCGAGCGCTCCATCGACGAAGCCGAGGCAGCGCCCGACCCGCGCGCGGAGGACCTTCTCGAGCACGTCTATGCGAAGGATGGGATCCCGGGCGGCACCCGCGCGTAGGGCTGCCCTGATGCGCCGGTCCGCACTCCTCCTCGCCTTTGTGCTCGCGGCATGCACGGCCGCGCCACCGACGACCGCGACTCCGACGCCGCTGGCGACCCACGAGGCGGGCACGATCGCGGTGACCGCGCTGCTCGACCTCTCGGGAAATCGTTCTCCGAAAGGCGACGCGCAGCGCAACGCCATGCAGCAATGGGCCGATGCGCAGCGAAGCACACCGCGCGTGAAGCTCCGGATCGTGGACGTCGCGGGCAGCGACGCCAAGCTCCTGCTCGAGCTGAAGCGCGCGTCGGAATCCGGCGACACCGACGCGGTCGTCATCGGCGTGCCCGCCACGCTGGATGAGGCGCTCACGGGTGCGGTCGGGCTCCTCGCTCGTCCCGTCCTGTTCACGCTCCCGGTCGCGGATCCGGTGACCGCCGGCGAGAGCGGGCGCTGGATGTTCGGCCTCGCGCCGTCGCTCGAGGCACTCGCGCACGTCACCGTCGACGGACTCGCGTTGCGCTCGACGCCGGCGATCGTGGTGACGAGCGGGACGCTCGCCGCCGGCCGCGAGGAGCTGGCCATCGGCGCGGTCTTCCGCGCGCAAGAACGTCCGATGCCGTTCGTGCTGAGCGCGGCACCGGATCAGCGCGACCTCTTCGCGCAACGGTTCCGGCCGTTCGCGCGCGCGGGCTCCGCGGTGTTCTTCACCGGTGCGGCATCCGACTACCTGTCGCCGGCCCGTCTCATCCCGAGCGATGGGGCGGGGGGCCCGAGCGTGTTCCTGTCGTACCTCACCGACCCGGGCGACGCGAGCCGTCTCGGCGATGCGGCGGCGGTGGCACGCTGGCCCGCGCTGCGACGCGTGATCGGAACGAGCCTCGGCACCCACGCCGCGACCGCGACCGATGCCCTCGCGCTCCTCGCACTGGCCGGCGACGGCACCGGTGACGCGGAGCGGGCGCGCGCGAAGATCGAGAACGGTACATTCGCGGGCATCGCGACGACGTACAGCTTCACGCCCTCGCGTCACGGTGGCGTGGACCTTGCCGACATCACGCTCGTGGCCTGGGAGAACGGCCGGATCGTCGCGGCACGCCCGCTCGGCACGACGCGATGAGCGGCGCCCTGGGACTGATCTACGACTGGAACCGCGACGGACGCGCGGCGCGCGCCGACTATCGCGCGGTCGAGCTCGACGACGAGACGCTGCGCGACGGGCTCCAGGGCCCCTCGGTCCGGAACCCGCCGCTCGAGGTGAAGATCCGGCTCCTCCACCTGATGGACCAGCTCGGGATCGACACGGCGGACATCGGTCTGCCCGGCGCGTCGCCGCAGGCACGTGCAGCGATCGTCGCCCTCGCGAAGGAGACCACGAAGCTCCGGATCACGCCCAACGTCGCGTGCCGCACGCATCCCGCGGACATCAACGGGGCGATCCAGGCCTCGGTGGAGTCGGGCGTCGCGATCGAGACCTGCGCCTTCATCGGCTCGAGCCCGATCCGCCGCGTCGCGGAGAGCTGGTCCCTCGACAGGATGGTCAAGCAGGTCGAGGAGTCGGTGACGCTCGCGGTCAAGAACGGCCTTCCGGTGATGTTCGTGACCGAGGACACGACCAGAGCGGACCCCGAGACGCTCGTCACGCTGTACGACGCCGCGATCGGCAGCGGCGCGAGGCGTATCTGCGCCTCCGACACCGTTGGCCACGCCACGCCCGAAGGCGTCCGCAACCTCCTGACGTTCATCCGCACGGACGTCATCCGGGGTCGCGACGTGAAGCTCGACTACCACGGCCACAACGACCGTGGCCTCGGCACCATCAACGCGCTCGCGGCAACGGCGGTCGCTGACCGGGTGCACGGGACGGCGCTCGGCATCGGCGAGCGCGTCGGGAACACCTCGATGGATCAGCTGCTGGTCAACCTGCGTCTCGGGGGGCTCATCGACCGGGATCTCGAGCCGCTCGTCGAGTACACCGCCCTCGTGGCCGAGCACTGCGGAGTCCCGATCCCGCCGAACTACCCCGCGCTGGGCGCCGATGCGTTCCGCACCGGTACCGGCGTGCACGCATCGGCGGTGGTGAAGGCGCTGCGCACAGGCGATCGCGACCTCGCGGATCTCGTGTACAGCGGCGTTCCGGCGTCGATCGTCGGGCGCGAGCAGCGCATCGAGGTCGGACCGATGAGCGGTGAGTCGAATGTCGTTTTCTGGCTCGAGCACCGGGCCATCAAGCCGACGCGCGAGCGTATCGACCGCGTCATGGCGGCGGCGAAGGCATCGGACCGGCTGCTCACGGACGAGGAGCTGCACGCCCTCGCGCGCTAGGCTGAGAGCGTGAGCGACGTACGCCACCGCATCGAGCCCGCCAAGCTCCTCCCGGGTGTCACGCCGCAGGACATCGAGGGCCGCGTGCCCACCGCCGAGGCGGAGCGCTCGTCAGCGCTGATTCGCGGCACGGCCCTCATCTTCTGGGACCGGTCGGGTCGCCGCCCCGGCACAAAGCTCGACGCGATCGACACTGACCAGATCACGCCGGCGAAAGATTGCGTCTCCGAGAGCCTCGACACGCTCGACGAGCGCTGGAAGGCCGGATCGTTCCGCTACCTCATGCCCGATTTCCGCGCGCGAGTCCACGCGGGCGAGACCTTCGTGATCGCGGGCGACCGCTTTGCGATCGGAAGCTCGCGTGAGATGAGCCCCGCGGGCCTCAAGGCGGTCGCCGAGGAGGTCGGCCTTGAGATGGTCGTCGTCTGCGGGAACAACATGGGCGACATCTTTCGCCGCAACGCCTTCAACCTCGGCCTGCAGGTCGTGCAAGCGCCCGACGCCGTCCTGGATGCGCAGGACGGCGACACGTTCAGCTTCGATCCCGTGTCGCGCCGGCTGGTCAACGAGACCCGGGGCACGACGTACGATCCGCTGCCGCTCACCTCCAAGGAAGACGAGATCCGCCGATCGGGCGGCATCTTTACGATCGGGCGGCGCGAGTTCGCGGGGTCGGTCCAACGGCAGCCCGAGGTCACCTGGCCGGACGACGAGACCGCGCGGCGGATGACGACGACCGAGCGGATCGTGTGGGCCCATCGCGTCGATAAGGACGCGGACGCGGTCCCCGGCGCGACGCTCCGTGTGTACGCCGACCTGTTGCCGGCATCGGACGGCACCGCGCCATTCTCCATCCACACGTTCAACCAGATCACCGGCGGCGACACGATCTACCCGCGGCAGATCGCCGTCGCGAACGACCACTTCGTCTTCACCCGTAAGGAGGCCGACGACAAGCAGACGGCGATCGGCAAGTCCTTCGCCGAGAGATACGGCGTGAAGCGGCCGTACTACGCGACGCCGGGCGACGGGATCTTCCACTTCTACTTCCCCGAGCAGGGCCTGGTGTATCCCGGCCAGTTCGTCGCGGGCGCCGACTCTCACTCCCGCGCCTACGGCGCATATGGAGCCGTCGGCATCGGCGTCGGATCCACCACGCTCGGCTTCGGCTGGGCGACCGGCTACGTTTTCACGACCCTGTCCAAGGCGCGGCGCGTCGTGTTCACCGGCAAGCTGCAGCCGTGGGTGAGCGGCAAGGACATCGTCCTCAAGCTCCTCGAGCGCTGGGGCACCGCCCAGTCACAGGGGATGTCCGTCGAGTTCGTTGACGCCGAACGCCAGCTGCCGATCGCGTACCGCAACACGATCGCGAACATGATGGCCGAGGGTGAAGCGCAGAACGGGATCTTCGCCGCCGACGAACGCACCGCGGCGTGGTACCGCGACAAGGGGATCTCGCTCCCCTACCCGCTCGTCCAGCCGGGACGGGACGCGCACTACGAGATCGACGAGACGCTTGACCTGTCCGACGTGGTCCCGATGATCGCGAAGCCGTACTCGCCGGGCAACGCGTTCGCGGCGGAGCAGGTCGCGACCGAGCACATCACCTTCGACAAGGCGTACATCGGCTCCTGCACGAACGGCAGCTACGACGACCTGCTCGCCGCGGCGCTCGTGATCCGGGATGCCCGGGCGGCCGGCCACACGAAGGCCGCCACCGACTTCGTCATCTTCCCCGGCTCCGGCGCGGTCAAGGAGTCCATCGAGCGGGCAGAGCCGCGGCTCGATGGGGAGTCGATCGCGGACGTCATGCGGTCCGTCGGCGCCGAGATCCGAATGAGCTGGTGCGGACCGTGCTTCGGCCAGGGCGATGACGCTCTCGCTTCCGGCCAGCGCGCGATCACATCCTTCAACCGCAACTGGCAGAACCGAATGGGCGTCGGCGGTGAGGGCTACCTCGCCAGTCCGGCGGTGGTCGCCGCGTCAGCGCTGCTTGGCTACATGGCGCCCCCGAGCGAGCTGAAGCTGCGGTGGGAGCCTGATCGGCATGGCCTCTAACTAGAGGCCCCGCAGCTCCCGCACCAGCGGCGCGAACGGCTCCAGCGCCTTCTCCGGCAGCCCGTAGTACGTGACACCGAGCGTCTCGCGACGCTCGAGCAGCTGCCGCTTCAGATCGGCCACCGACCCGTAGAGGAAGAACGGCGAGTCCACGAGCTGCGTGGCGGTGCCCTTGAGGCGCATCGCGACGGCGTCGAAGAGGTTGCGCGGCTCGTCGATCACGCCGGCGTCGACGATGAACACGTTGAGCTCGACCTTCGCGAACCGCTCGCCGAGCGCGGCCCGCAGGACCTCGAGCTTGCGCAGCGTCGCGCCGGTCGTAAGGTCCGCGAGCACCGGGTGGCCGTTCGCGTCGAATTGCGGGTTGAGCGCGATGATGTCGGCGTGCTCCGCCGCGAAGCGGAGGATGCGGGGTCCGCCGCCGCCGATCATGAGCGGCGGCCTCCGGCGCTTCGGGAGCAGCCGCGCACCATGCACCGTGTAAAAGGAGCCGCTCGCGTCGACGCTGTCCTCGGCGAACAGGCGGTCGAGCAGCCGTACCGCCTCGATCATCCGCGAGACCCGGACGCCGGGACGGTCATATGGGATCCCGAGCATCTCGTAGTCGCGGACGTACCAGCCGGCGCCGAGCCCGAGCTCCACCCGTCCGCCCGACAGATGGTCGAGCGTCGCGATCTCCTTCGCGAGCATGAGCGGGTTCCGGTAGTCGTTCGCGAAGACGTAGCTCCCGACGCGCAGCGTCGTGGTTGCCTCCAGAGCCGCGGCCATCGCCGGGATCGGCGCGAGCGACTGGGTCAGGTGGTCGGTCATCAGGAGGACGTCGTAGCCGAGCTCCTCGATGCGCCTGGCCTTCGCACGCCATTCGGCGCCAGACTCGGCCTTGCTCGTGGTGATCCCGAAACGGAAGGGCCTCACGGGTGGGACAATGCGCGCATCCGATGAAGACCGCACGTGAGGCCGCCGCGCGACTGGGTCCGGTCGGGATCTGGAGCTTCCAGCTCGAGCGGATGACCGCGGCGGACGAGGGTCGCTTCGCGCAGGAGGTCGAATCGCTCGGCTTCAAGGCCCTCTGGATCCCGGAGTCGCTCGGCAGCAAGGAGATCTTCGCGCACGCCGGCATCCTGCTCGCGGCGACGAAGACGTTGATCATCGCATCAGGCATCGCGAACATCTGGGCCCGCGACGCGGTGGCGATGTCGAACGGCGCGCGATCACTGCAGGAGGCGTACGCCGACCGGTTCCTCTGCGGCCTCGGAGTGAGCCACAAGCCGGTGATCGACGCGCGGCTCGGCGGCGGGTACGAGAAACCGCTCGCCCACATGCGCACGTACCTGGACACGATGGACAAGGCCCCGTTCGTGGGGCCGAACGCGAAGGACCCGCCGGCGCCACGCGTGATCGCGGCACTCGGGCCGCGGATGCTGAAGCTCTCCGGGGAGCGGTCGCTCGGGGCGCACCCCTACTTCGTGCCGGTCGAGCACACCCCCATCGCGCGCGCGGCGCTCGGACCCGATCCCCTGCTCGCGACGGAGCAGGCCTGCACGATCGAGAGCGATCCGGCGAAGGCGCGTGAGATCGCGCGCGGCCACATGAAGCGCTACCTCCTCCTCGACAACTACGCCAACAACCTCCGGCGCCTCGGTTGGGCTGACGCGGACATCGACAACGGCGGGAGCGATCGCCTCGTCGATGCGATCGTCGCCTGGGGTGGCGTCACTGCGGTCAGGGCCCGCGTGGACGCGCATCGCGCAGGTGGTGCGGATCACGTGTGCCTGCAGGTGCTCGGGGAAGACACGCTCGGTCAGGTCCGGTCCATCGCGAAGACGCTCCTGTGAGCGGCAACTCCCTCGAGAGGGACCGGATCAAGGTCCTGCTGCTCGAGTCGATCGACGAGAGCGCGATCGAGGCCTTCAAGAACGACGGGTACACGAACGTCGAGAGCCACACAAAGGCACTGCCTGAGGCCGAGCTTGTCGACGCGATCAAGGGCGCGCATGTGCTCGGCATCCGCTCGCGCACGCACGTCACGAAGCGCGTGCTCGAGCACGCGGACAAGCTCATCGCCGTCGGCTGCTTCTGCATCGGCACGGACCAGGTCGACGTCGGCGCCGCCGAGGCATATGGCGTCCCCGTGTTCAATGCGCCGTTCTCCAATACCCGCAGCGTCGCAGAGCTCGTGCTCGCGGAGATCGTGATGCTGTGCCGTGGCATTCCGCAGCGGAACGCCGCGGCGCATCGCGGCGAGTGGCTGAAGGCCGTCGGCGGCGCCACCGAGGTGCGCGGCAAGACCCTCGGCATCGTCGGCTACGGGCACATCGGGACCCAGATCGGCCTCCTCGCGGAGGGCCTCGGGATGCGCGTGATCTACCACGACGTCGAGCCCAAGCTCGCGCTCGGCAACGCGGCGCCCGTGGACACCCTGCGGAAGCTCCTTGAGGATGCGGACGTCGTGACGCTGCACGTGCCCGACACGGAGGAGACGCGTCACCTGATCGGCGCGGACGAGCTCGGACAGATGAAGCGCGCGGCACATCTCATCAACGCATCGCGCGGCAAGGTCGTCGACATCGACGCACTCGCGGCGGCGATCGACGAGGGCCGGATCGCTGGCGCGGCGATCGACGTGTTCCCGGTCGAGCCAGAGTCGAACGCGCATCCCTTCGAGTCGCCGTTACGACGCTTCGACAACGTGATCCTCACGCCGCACATCGGCGGCAGCACGGTCGAAGCGCAAGAGAGCATCGGCCTCGAGGTCGCGGCGAAGCTCCTCAAATACAGCAACAACGGCTCGACGATGACCGCGGTCAATTTCCCCGAAGTGTCGTTGCCTGAGCACCGCGGGAAACATCGCCTGCTGCACACGCACCGCAACGTCCCGGGCATGCTCGCGGCGATGAACGCCGTCCTGGCCGAAGCAAAGATCAACATCGCAAGCCAGTACCTCGAGACGAGCCGCCAGGTCGGCTACGCCGTCATCGACGTGGACGGCGCGGACCGTCCGCTGAGCGCGACGCTCAGGGAGCAGCTGGACGCGATCGAGGGAACGATCCGGACACGCGTCCTGTACTAGGCGGGTTTGCGCAAGGTCGGCAGCCACGCAGGCCGGCGCGACTCGAAGTCAGCGATCTCCCTGTCGTGCGCGAGGCTCAGGTCGATCTCGTCGTGACCCGCCAGGAGGCGCGAACGCGCGCTCTCGTCGAGGGCGAACGGCGCGCGGTAGCCGAGTGCCTGCACCTCGACGACGCGGCGCTCCACGTCGGCGGTGACCTCGATCGTGGGATCGGCCACGACCGCGGCGAGGAGGCGCGCCACGTCGGCTTCGGGGAGCTCGGCGAGCACCAGCCCGACCGCGAGGCAGTTCGAGCGGAAGATGTCGGCGAAGCTCGGCGCGACGATCGCACGGAAGCCGCGGTCTTCGAGCGCCCAGGCCGCGTGTTCGCGGGAGCTGCCGCACCCGAAGTTCGCGCCCGCGACCAGCACGGTCGCGCCCGCGAACCGTGGGTCGTTCAGCACGAAGGTCGGGTCCGCGGCCCACGCCGAGAACAGCCCGACGCCGTAGCCGGTGCGCTCGATGCGCTTCAGCCAGTCGCTCGGGATGATCTGATCCGTGTCGACGTCGCGGCGGTCCAGCGGCATCGCGCGGCCGGTGACCTTCGAGACCGCTCTCATCGCGCGACGTCCGACGGCGATGCGAGGTGCCCGGCGATCGCGGTCGCGGCGGCGACGGCCGGCGACACCAGATGGGTGCGCGCGCCCGGGCCTTGACGGCCTTCGAAGTTGCGGTTCGACGTGGACGCGACCCGCTCGCCCGGGGCCGCGACATCGTCGTTCATGCCAAGGCACATCGAGCAGCCGGCGCTGCGCCACTCGAAGCCCGCGTCGCGGAAGATCGCATCGAGCCCCTCGGCCTCGGCCTGTGCCTTCACCGTCATCGACCCGGGCACCGCGAGCGCGCGCAGGCCCTGGCGGACGTGCCGGCCCCGCAGCACGACTGCGGCGGCGCGCAGATCTTCGATACGCCCGTTCGTGCACGAGCCGAGGAAGACGGAGTCGACCGGGATGTCGCGCATCGGGGTGCCGGCGCGCAGGTCCATATAGACGAGCGCACGACGGGCGCTCTCCCGCGCGGCCTCGCTGCCGAGCGACTCCGGATCCGGCACGCGTCCATCGAGTCCGACCGCCTGCGCCGGATTGGTCCCCCACGTGACGTACGGGCGCAGCTCCGCGGCGTCGATCCGCACCTCACGGTCGAACGCCGTGCCATCGTCGGTGGGGAGCCCGCGCCAGTGATCGAGCGCGCGCTCCCACTCCGCGCCGGATGGCGCGAACGGCCGGCCCTCGAGGTACGCGAACGTCGTCTCGTCGGGCGCGATCATCCCGGCGCGGGCCCCGGCCTCGATCGACATGTTGCAGACCGTCATGCGGCCCTCCATCGAGAGCGCGCGGATCGCGTCGCCGCGGTATTCGACGATGTGACCGGTGCCGCCGCCGACGCCAATGCGGGCGATGATCCCGAGGATGATGTCCTTCGCGCTCACGTCCGCCGGCGCCCGGCCGTCGATCGTGACCGCCATCGTCTTGGGCCGCGTGCGCGAGATCGTCTGGGTCGCGAGGACGTGCTCGACGTCACTCGTCCCGATGCCGAAGGCGATCGCGCCCATCGCGCCGTGCGTCGACGTGTGGCTGTCGCCACACACGATCGTCATCCCCGGCTGGCTGAGGCCGAGCTGCGGACCGATCACGTGCACGATCCCCTGCCGCGCGTCGCCCATCGGGTAGAGGCGGATGCCGAACTCGGCGCAGTTCTTCGAGAGCGCCTCGATCTGGCGCGCGGACACCGGATCCGCGACCGCCCGATCGAGCACCGTCGGGATGTTGTGGTCCGCGGTCGCGAGCGTGAGGTCGGGGCGGCGGACGCCGCGGCCCGCGAGGCGCAGGCCGTCAAAGGCCTGCGGTGAGGTGACCTCGTGGACGAGGTGCAGATCCACGTACAGGAGATCCGGCTCGCCCGCCGCCCGGTGGACGACGTGCTGCTCCCACACCTTCTGCGCGAGCGTGCCGGCCATCAGCGCTCCGGTTGCACGTCGATGAGCTGCTCCGCCGGGAAGCCGGAGCGGCGAACGAGGTCGAGGACCTCCTGCGCGTGCGCGGCGTCGCGCGTGTCGACGATCACGTCGAGACCGACGCGCCCGAGGGCGGTGTACGGACCGACGCGATGGATCCCGACGTGGAGGATGTTGATGTGCTCATCGCCGAGGATGCCGGTGATCCGGTGCAGCTGCCCCGGCCGGTCGTCGAGCCAGGTGCGGAAGGCGAGGTAGCGGCCCGCGCTCGCGAGACCCTGCTGCACGACCTTCCCGAGGAGGTTCGGGTCGATGTTGCCGCCGCTGATGATGATGCCGACCCGCTTCCCCTCCAGCTCGGCCGCGCCGTCGAGCATCGCGGCGACACCCGCCGCGCCGGCGGCCTCGGCGAGGAGCTTGTGCCGCTCGAGAAGCAGCACCATCGCCCGCGCGATCGCCTCATCGGTCACGAGGCGCATCGTCGTGCCATTGGCGCGCGCGATCGCAACGGTGCGCGCCGCCGGCTCGCGTACCGCGATGCCGTCGGCAATGGTCGACGCGCCGCCCGCGACGATGTGACCGGTGCGGACGGCGTCCGCGAAGGCGCAGGCACCGCTCGCCTGGACACCGACGAGCGCGACCGTAGCGTGCGCCTCGGCGACCGCGAGCGCGGTGCCGGCGAGCAGGCCGCCACCGCCGACCGGCACGACGATCGCGTCGAGGTCGGGACGGTCCTCGAGCATCTCGCGCGCGACCGTGCCCTGACCGGCGATCACAGCAGGGTCGTCGAAGGCGTGGATATAGACGGCGCCACGCGTCGCGGCGAGCTCTCGCGCCGCGGCATAGGCCTCGTCGTAGCCGGAGCCGGTGATGACGACCTCGGCGCCGGCGCGCTGGATCGCCGTGAGCTTCGCGAGCGGGACGCCCCGCGGCAGGACGACGCACGCCGGGATGCCGAGCGCGGCCGCGGCCACGGCGACCCCCTGGCCATGATTCCCAGCCGACGCGGTGACGACGCCCGCTTGCAGGGCCGTGCGGTCGGTCGCGTCGAGCTGCATGAGGCGGTTGAGCGCGCCGCGCAGCTTGAACGCGCCGGTGCGCTGGAGGTTCTCGAGCTTGAGGTGGATCTCGCAGCCGGCGAGCGCGGAGAGATCGGGCGACGCAATGAGCGGCGTGCGCTCCACGCGGCCCGCGATCGCGGCGGCCGCGGCGGCGACAGTGAGCGCCGGCGACATGACGACCGTCATCCGGTCACCGCGCCTTCCGACGCGGACGAGACGAGCTTCGCGTACTTCGCGAGCACGCCGGTCTGGTACCGGCTCTCAGGCGCGCGCCACGCGGCGCGGCGCGTCGCGAGCTCCGCGTCCTGGACCTCGAGGTCGATCCGCCGCTTGGAGACGTCGATCGTGATCTTGTCGCCGTCCCTCACCAGACCGATCGGTCCGCCGGCCGCGGCCTCCGGAGCGACGTGGCCGACGACGATCCCATGGGTCGCGCCGCTGAAGCGCCCATCGGTGACGAGCGCGACCTTGTCGCCCAGTCCCGCGCCGACCAGCGCGCCGGTGACGGCGAGCATCTCGCGCATGCCGGGACCGCCCTTCGGCCCCTCGTAGCGGATGACCACGATGTCGCCGGCGACGATCTTCTTGTCCCGGACGGCGGCGAACGCATCCTCCTCCCGATCGAACACTCGAGCCGTGTACGTCGTGGTCGGGGTCTCGTGGCCCGCGACCTTCGTCACGCAGCCGTCCGGCGCGAGGGAGCCACGGAGGATGACCAGGCCGCCGTGCGTTGACAGTGGTGTCGTGAGCGGACGGACGACCTCCTGGCCCGGCGTCTCCTTCGCGGCGCGTGCCTCCTCACCGACCGTCCGTCCCGTGACCGTGAGGGCGTCCTTCTTGAGGAGTCCGGCCTCGAGGAGCCGTTGGAGCACGAGCATGATCCCGCCGGCCTTGTCCATGTCCGGCCCGGTGAAGCGGCCCCACGGCTTCATGTCCGCGAGGAGCGGCGTCCGGGCGCTGATCGTGTCGAAGTCGTCGATGGAGAGCTCGACCTTGGCCTCGCGCGCGACCGCGAGCAGGTGCAGGACCGCGTTCGTCGAGCCACCGGTCGCCATCACCGCGGCGATCGCGTTCTCGAGCCCGTCACGCGTGATGACCTTTGAGGGACGCTGATCCTCTTTCAGGAGCTTCATGACGAGCTTCCCCGCCTCGACGGCGACGGCCTTGCGCCGAGGGTCGAGGGCCGGGACGCCGCTCGAGCCGGCGGGCGAGATGCCCATCGCCTCGAACGCCGTGGCCATCGTGTTCGCCGTGAACTGGCCGCCGCAGGCACCGGCGCCCGGGCACGCCACACGCTCGAGCTCCTCGAGCTTCGCCTCGCTGAGCGTGCCCGCGTTGTGGGCGCCGACGGCCTCGAAGACGTCGCCGATCGTGACATCGCGACCCTCGAACCGGCCGGGCATGATCGAGCCGCCGTAGAGCATCAGCCCGGGAACGTCGAGGCGCGCGAGCGCCATCACGCAGCCGGGGATCGTCTTGTCACAGCCCGAGATCGCGACGAGCCCGTCGAGCTGATGACCGCGGACGACGAGCTCGATGCTGTCGGCGACGATCTCGCGCGAGACGAGGGACGCCTTCATCCCTTCGGTGCCCATGGCGATGCCGTCGGAGACGGCGATCGTGTTGCACTCGACCGGCGTGCCACCCGCTTCGCGGATGCCCTCCTTCACCCACTCGGCGATATCGCGGAGGTGCATGGTGCAAGGCATGATCTCGATCCAGCTGTGGGCGACGCCGATGAGCGGCTTCGTGAAGTCGTCGTCGGTGTATCCGGCGCCGCGCATCATCGCGCGCGCGGGCGCCCGGTTGGGGCCGTCGATCATGACGTGGCTGCGCGAACGGGGCTCCGTGGTCATGCGACGGGCTGCGTGTCGAGACGCGGCGCCGACGGGCGCTCGCTCGCGTTCGGATGCAACCGCGCGAAGGCGCTCACGACGGCGCGCAGCGACGCGGTGAGGACGCTCTCGTGGACGCCGACGCCCCAGCGGATCCTGGTCTCATCGCGGGTCTCATCGCGGGTCTCATCGGGGGTCCCATCGCGCGCCTCGACGTAGGCGACGGCGGCTGCCTCGGCACCAGCACCGACGGCGTGCTCGCTGAAGTCAAGGACCTCGAGCGCCAGGCCGAACTCCGCCCGCATCGCGTGCACCAGTGCCGCGACCGGCCCGTTGCCGGTCCCACGGATCGTGCGATCGTCGCCCGCGACGCGGAGGCGAGCAACGATCGTCGTGCCCGCCTCGACCGTCGACGTCTCGTAGGTCACGAGCTCGATGGACGGACGCTCGGGCAGGTAGTCCATCGAGAATGCCGCCCACATCTCGGCGGGCGAGATCTCGGTGCCGGTGTCCTCGGTGATCGCCTGGATGCGGCCGGAGAACTCGACCTGCAGCCGGCGCGGGAGGTCAAGGCCGTGCTCCGCTTTCATGATGTACGCGACGCCGCCCTTGCCCGACTGGCTGTTCACACGGATGACCGCCTCGTAGGTGCGGCCGACGTGCTTCGGGTCGATCGGGAGATACGGGACGTCCCAGATCGCGTAGTCCTTGGGCAGCGCATCGAGTCCCTTCTTGATGGCGTCCTGGTGCGAGCCCGAGAACGCCGTGTAGACGAGGTCGCCGACGTAGGGGTGCCGCGGATGGACCGGCAGGCGCGTCACATGCTCCGCGACGCGGCGCAGGGCGTCGATGTCGCTGACGTCGAGTCGCGGATCGACGCCCTGGCTGAACAGGTTCAGCGCGAGCGTCACGATGTCGACGTTGCCGGTGCGCTCGCCGTTGCCGAAGAGCGTGCCCTCGACGCGCTCCGCGCCCGCCATCACGCCGAGCTCCGCGGCGCCGACCGCGGTGCCGCGGTCGTTGTGCGGGTGCAGCGAAAGGACGACCGCGTCGCGGTGCGGCACGGACCGCGAGAACCACTCGATCACGTCGGCATAGACATTCGGCGTGTACATCTCGACCGTCGCCGGAAGATTGAGGACGAGCCGGCGGTCCGGCGCGGGCTCGACGATGTCCATGACCGCGCTGCAGATATCCATCGCATAGTCGGGCTCGGTGCCGGTGAAGCTCTCCGGCGAGTACTCGTACCGCACCGTGGTGCCCGTGATCGTCGGCTCCAGCTTCTTGCAGAGCCGCGCCGCGTCGACCGCGATCTTCGTGATCCCCGGCTTCTCTTCGCGGAACACGACGCGACGCTGGCACGCCGAGGTCGAATTGTAGAAGTGGACGATCACGCGCGGCGCTCCGTCCACCGATGCGAACGTGCGCTCGATGAGCTCGGGCCGGCATTGCGTCAGGACCTGGATCGTGACGTCGTCGGGAATGAGGTCGTCCTCGATCAGGAGACGGATGAAATCATGATCTGGCTGCGACGCCGCGGGGAACCCGACCTCGATCTCCTTGAAGCCCATCTGCACGAGGACGTTCCACAGCTGGAGCTTGCGGCCCGGATCCATCGGATCGATGAGCGCCTGGTTGCCATCGCGGAGATCCACCGAGCACCACTGCGGCGCCCGGTGGATCGTGCGATCCGGCCAGGTGCGGTCGGGCAGGCCGTTCGGGAGCGGCCGGAACGGCCGGTACTTCTCGAAGGGCATCCTGGCCGGACGCGTGCTCGCCGGGGGCATCGGCTAGATCCACATCGGCAGGTCGTGATCCGGCTTGCCGTAGGCCTCGACGCAGATCGTCATGAGCTGGATGTCGGAGAGCTCCTCGGGCACGAACCCGTAGCGCGTCACGAGCGAGCGCGCGTGCGCGAGCTGCTCGTCCCCGAAACGCATGCCCAGCCGGGCCATGCGCTCGCCGAACGTCTCTTCCGCTGATGCTCCCGGCGGGACCCCGACCACGTCCACTACGCGACCCCTGCGGGCTCGCGCTTCTTCTGCGGCTCGGTCGCCGGCTGTCCGAATTCCTTCTTCGGGAGCCACGGCATCATCGCGCGCAGCGAGCGGCCGACGCGCTCGATCTGCGAATCCTGCTCGCGCGTGCGGGTCGCGAGGAGCTCCGGCGAGCCGGCGCGCGCCTCGGCGATCCACTTTTTCGCGAAGCTGCCGTCCTTGATCTCCGCGAGGACGTCCTTCATGGTCTGGCGGACTCGCGCGTCGATGACGCGCTTGCCCGAGACGTAGTCGCCGTACTCGGCGGTGTCGCTCACCGAGTAGCGCATGTATGAAAGACCGCCCTCGTACATGAGGTCGACGATGAGCTTCATCTCGTTGAGGCACTCGAAGTAGGCGATCTCGGGCTGGTACCCGGCCTCGACGAGCGTCTCGAAGCCGGCCTTCACCAGCTCGGAGATACCGCCGCAGAGAACGGCCTGCTCACCGAAGAGGTCGGTCTCGACCTCCTCCGCGAACGTCGTCTCGATGACGCCGGCCCGCGTGGAGCCGACCGCCTGCGCGTACGCGAGCGCCGTCGCCTTCGCTTTGCCGCTCGCGTCCTGATGGACGGCGATCAAGGCGGGGACGCCCTTGCCTTCGACGAAGAGCTCGCGCATCCGGTGACCCGGGGCCTTCGGCGCGATGAGCACGACGTCGATGTCCGGCGATGCCTCGATCTCCTTGAAGTGGACGGAAAACGCGTGCGCCACGAGGAGGGTCTTGCCACGGCCCATCGATGGCGCGACCTGCGCATAGATGCTGCGGTGCTTGGGATCCGGCGCGAGAATGACGACGACGTCCGCGCCCTTCGCGGCCTCCTCGACGTCCTTCACCGTGAAGCCGTCGCGCTCCGCGGTCGCACGGCTCTTACTGCCGGGCGCGAGCCCGATCACGACCGTGTGGCCGCTGTCGCGAAGATTCTGTGCGTGGGCGTGACCCTGGCTCCCGTACCCGATGACCGCGATGGTCTTCCCCGCGAGCGCCTTTGGGTCGGCGTCCGCGTCGTAGTAGATCGTTGCCATCTCTTCCTCCTCGTTGATCAGGACGCGCTGTCGTCGGCGGTGGTGAGGCGGGCATTGCGGACATCGATGAGCGCGGTGAACTGGCTCAGCGCGAGCGCGGCTTCCTTCGGCACGGCGCCCGCCGTGATGGATACCTTCCACAGGCCTTCGCCGGCGGCGTCGGCGCGGAACGACTTGAGCCCGAGGTGCCGGCGGCGCACCACCGACAGGACGCGCTCGATCGCGCCGGGTGCCGCGTCCACTGACAGCTCGAACGTGTGCTGGGCGTCGCTCATGAGAGCGGCTCCTCGATGAGGTCGGCGTTCGCGCCGCCCGGCGGAACGATCGGCCACACGTTGGCCTCGCGCTCGATGCGGATGTCGAGCACGACCGGACCCTTGTGCGTGCGCGCGCGCTCGAGCGACGAGCCGAGCTCGTTACGGCGCTCGACCAGGATGCCGAGCACGTCGTACGCCTCGGCGAGCTTCACATAGTTCGGGCTGCTGATCGGCGTCTGTGAGATCCGGCCGTCGTGGAACAGCTGCTGCCACTGGCGGACCATGCCGAGGTAGCCGTTGTTCATGATCGCCATCTTCACCGGCGCGCGCTCCTGCACCGCGGTGCCGAGCTCGTGGATCGTCATCTGCGCGCCGCCATCACCGGCGATCGCCCAGACCTCGTGATCCGGCCGGCCCATCTGCGCGCCGATCGCGGCGGGGAGCGCGTAGCCCATCGCGCCGAGCCCACCGGAGGTGAGGAAGCGGTCGGGCTGGGTGAGACGCAGATGCTGCGCGGCCCACATCTGATGCTGGCCGACGTCCGCGACGAAGTACGCGTCGTCGCTCGCGGTCTCGCGGATCGCGCGGATCACCAGACGCGGTGGGAGCTCGACGCGATCCTCGTATTCGGCCAGCTTCGGGCGCGCCTTCGCGGTGGTGAGGCGGCCCGACCAGTCCGCCCGGGACACGCGCTCGAGCCGTGCCCCGAGCGCGAAGAGGACTGCGCCGGCGTCGGCAACGATGCCGATCTCGGTGGGCACGTTCTTCCCGAGCTGAGTGGCATCAAGGTCGGCGTGGATGATCTTGGCCTTGGGCGCGAACGCGGTGATCTTCCCGGTCACCCGGTCGTCGAAGCGCAGGCCCACGCCGAGGATGACGTCCGCGTCGTTCACCATGCGGTTCGCGTTGGCGCTGCCGTGCATGCCGAGCATGCCGGCGGCGAGACGGTGGTCCTCGGGCAGTGCACCGATGCCGAGCAGCGTCGTGACGACCGGCGCGTCCAGACGCTCCGCGAGCGCACGGAGCTCGCGGTGCGCTCGACCGAGGCGCACGCCGTGGCCGGCGATGATGACCGGCCGCTGGGCCGTGGCGAGCAGCGCGGCCGCGCGGTCGAGCTCGCTCGAGTTCGCGCCCTGCGGCTGTTCGCTCGTGCTTTCGGGGCGTGGCCGCGCGTCGGCGGTCTTGAGCTGGACGTCCTTGGGGATGTCGACGAGGACCGGGCCCGGACGGCCCGAGCGCGCGATCTCGAACGCGCGGTGGATGGTCGGCTCGATGTCCTCGACGCGCTCCACGAGGTACGAGTGCTTCGTGATCGGACCGACCATGCCGAGCACGTCGGTCTCCTGGAACGCGTCGCGGCCCATCATCGGGGTGGCCACCTGGCCGGTGATCGCGACGAGCGCGACGCTGTCCATGTACGCACACGCGAGCCCGGTCACGAGGTTCGTCGCTCCGGGGCCCGACGTCGCAATGCACACGCCGACCTTTCCCGTGGCCCGCGCGAAGCCATCGGCCATGTGCGCGGCGCCCTGCTCGTGCCGCACGAGGACGTGATGGACGCCGGGGTGGTCCGGCAGGGCGTCGTACAGCGGGAGGCACGCGCCTCCGGGATATCCGAACGCCACGTCCGCGCCGGCATGCTCGAGCGCGCGCCACACGAGATCGGCGCCGCGGTGAACGACGGTGCTTGCCTCAGGCAGCTCGGTCTTCGTCTGTATCGCCATGGCCTGACTAGATCCAGGCCGGCAGGTCGACGTCGCTCTTGCGGTACGCGTCGACACAGATGGTCATGAGGACCAGGTCCGTGAGCGAGCCGTGGTGAGGCACGTGGGCCTGCACGATCCGCTCGGCATGCTCGAGGCGCTCGCCCTCGAAGTGCATCCCGAGCCGTGCCAGACGCCTTGCCAGCTCTCGTCGCGCGTCCATCTCTTCCCTGCTCCTTATCTCTGTCCGGAAACAAAAAAGACCTCCCGATCTGGGAGGTCTTGGTGGTTCCGGTCCTTGGTGTCGCTACGCGGTGTTCGTGCGCCTCCCAGCGTCGTGCCTGCTCCCAATAAGGAGCTCAATAACGACGACGCCGAGAATGAGAGAGCGCATCGCGGTAACGGTAGCATCGGAAATCCGCGTCGCCAAGCCCGGGCGGGTCCCGCGGGGGGCGAGAAAGGATCAGTCCGTTGTCAGCCACGCCTTCGCGCGTCGTGAAAATAGGTGTCCTGGGCGGTGACGGCATCGGCCCGGAGGTCACCGACGCTGCCCTGCTCGTCCTGGATGCCTGCGAGTCCCGGTTCGGCTTCAAGACGGAGCGGACGGCCTTCGACTGGTCCGGCGACCAATATCTCCAGAACGGCCGCCGGTTCGACGCGAACGCGCTCGACCCGATCATGAAGCTGGACGCGGTGCTCCTGGGAGCCATCGGCCACCCCGGCGTCCCGCGCGGGATGCTCGAGCGCGACATCATCTTCGGCTTCCGCCGCGGCCTTGACCTCTACGTGAATCTACGGCCGCTCATCCTCTACGACGCCAAGCTCTGCCCGCTCAAGGACAGGACCGAGAAGGACATCAACGTACTCATCGTGCGTGAGAACACCGAGGACGTGTACGGACGCGAGGGCACGCGGACCGGTGCGGGCACGCCCGACGAGACGGTGTCGGCCGAGATGATCTTCACCCGGCGCGGCATCGAGCGGATCGTCCGCTACGCCTTCGATCGCGCGACGCAGCTCGAGCGCAAGAAGGTCACGCTCGTCGACAAGTCCAACGCGATCAGCATCCAGCAGCTGTGGCGCGACATCCTCGAGGAGGTCAGTGCCGAGTACCCGGGTGTCGAGCACGATGCGATGTACGTTGACGCAGCGTCGATGTGGCTCGTCCAGAAGCCCGAGCAGTTCAGCGTCATCGTGACAACGAACCTCTTCGGCGACATCATCAGCGACCTCGGCGCCGCGATCTGCGGCGGCCTCGGCACGGGCGCCTCGGGGAACATCCATCCCGGACGGGTCTCGATGTTCGAGCCGATCCACGGGTCGGCACCGAAGTACACCGGCCAGAAGGCGGCGAGCCCGATCGGCGCGATCGGCGCGGTCTCGCTGCTCCTCGAGCACGTCGGCGAGACAGCGGCGTCCGCCGCGATCACAGCGGCCATCTTTGCCGCGTTCCGGACCGGCCGCATCGACGGCGTCGGCGCGCGCGCGGGCCGCACGTTCGAGGATGCCGCGATCATCGCGGACCAGGTCGCGGCCGGATGAAGATCCTGCGCACCGCTGCCGCGGTGCGCGAGTGGCGGGTCGGGCCGGGCACCGTCGGCCTCGTCCCGACGATGGGCGCGCTGCACGATGGCCACGCGTCCCTCGTCGATCGTGCGACATCCGAGAACGATCGGGTGATCGCGTCCATCTTCGTCAATCCGACGCAGTTCGGGCCGGGCGAGGACTACGCCTCGTATCCGCGCTCTGAAGCGGCGGACCTCGAGCTGCTCGAACGGCACGGAGCCGTCGCCGCATTCGTTCCGTCGGTCGAGGAGATGTACCCCGCGGGCAACGACGCCACGCTCGTGCCCGGCGAGATAGCCGCCCCGCTCGAGGGCGCGGCGCGGCCTGGCCATTTCTCCGGGGTCGCGACCGTCGTCAAGCGTCTGCTCGACATCGTCACACCGGACCGCGCGTACTTCGGCCAGAAGGACCTGCAGCAGCTCAGGGTCATCCAGACCATGGCCCGCGACCTGGGCCTCGGGTCGCGCATCATCGGCTGCCCGATCGTGCGCGCGCCCAACGGTCTCGCCCTGTCGTCTCGGAACGCGTATCTCAGTGACGCCGAGCGCGATCGCGCAGCCGCGCTCTCGCGTGGCCTTCGCGCGGCCGAGGCGTCATTCACCAAGGGCGAGCGCGAGGCGGAGCGCCTCCGTCAGGCGGTGCGCCCGGAGCTTGACTCGGCGGGCATCACGCCGGAATACATCTCGGTCGCCGATCCGGCGACGCTGCGCGAGCTGCAGGGGTCCGTCGACCGCGCGGCCGTCTCGCTTGCCGCGCGGGTCGGGCATGCGCGGCTCGTCGACAACACGCTGCTAGGGGTACGCCTCGAGGACCTCGACCAGCTTCAGTAGCGCCTCGTTCGCGGGCGTCGGCACGCCATGCCGCCGGCCGCGGCGGATGACCTCTCCATTGATCCAGTCGATCTCCGTCGGACGGCCGTTCCCCACGTCCTGCAGCATCGACGAGCGGTTGCCCGCGGTGAGCTCGGCCATCGCGCGCCAGAGCCTGATCGCCTCGTCGTCCGAGATCGGCACGCCCTCGGCGCTCGCGACCCGCGCGGTCTCGCGCGCGGCCGCGTCGACGATGCGCGACGCGAGGTGCTGGAGGATCTCGCCGTTCGTGATGCCGACGAGCGCGCTCACCGGATTCACGGCGGCGTTGCCCACGAGCTTCCGCCACACCGCGGGCCACGGGTCATCGACCACCGTCGCCGCCATGCCGCCCGCCTGGAGCGCGGCGGCGAGCTCGTCGACATGCGCGGCGCGGCCGAGCTCGACACGACCCGGTCCGGTGGTGCGAAGCTGATCGCCGTCGAGAGCGGCGCCCACGTAGATCACACCGACGGCCACCCGGTCGTCACCGAGCACGGCCGCGAGCCGCTCGCGATGGCCGAGCCCGTTCTGGATCGTGAGGACGGTGCCGTGCTTCGCGAGGACGCCCTTCGCGGTCTCGGCGGCCCACGCGGTGCCCTGCGACTTGGTGGTCACGATCGCGATGTCGACGGGCTCCACGTTGCCGTTCAGCGGCGCCTTGGTGCGGTCGATGCGCGTCAGGGCCACGCGACCATCGAGCGTCCGCGAGACGAGCGTACCGATCGCGCCCTGGCCGAGGACGGCAACGTGCATCAACCCACCTTCTTGGGCCTGAACGACTCCTCGAGCGCTGCACGCTCCGTGTCCTTCATCGGGAAGCTGTGCTCCGCATCCGGGAAGCGCCCCTCCCGGACGTCGGCGTCGAAGCGCTTGAGGGCATCGACGACGAGAGGCCCGAGGTCGGCGTAGCGCTTCGCGAACTTCGGCTTGAATTCGCCGAACAGGCCGAGCACGTCATGCAGGACCAGCACTTGCCCATCACAGCCGACGCCGGCTCCGATGCCGATCGTCGGGATGGTCAAGCGCTCAGAGGCGAGCTCGGCAACGGGCGAAGGGATCGCCTCAAGGACGATCGAGAACGCGCCGGCATCCTCGAGCGCGAGCGCGTCGTCGATGAGCGTGCGCGCCGCGCGGCTCGTCTTCGCCTGCACCTTGAAGCCGCCGAGCTGGGCGACGCGCTGCGGAGTGAGCCCGACATGCCCCATGACGGCGATGCCGTTGTCGACGAGGGCCCGGACCGTCTCGACGACCTCATGGCCGCCCTCGACCTTGACCGCATCCATGCCGGCTTCCTTCAGGAACCGCGCCGCGTTGTGCAGCGCGTCGGCGGTGCTCGCTTCGTAGCTGCCGAACGGCATGTCGCCCACCAGGAGCGGCCGTTTCGCGCCGCGCGAGACCGCGGCGGCGTGCCGGACCATGTCGTCCATCGTCACGGGCACCGTCGTCGGATACCCGAGGACGACCATGCCGAGGGAATCGCCGACGAGGATGATGTCGATGCCGGAGGCTTCGACCAGCTTGGCGAACGCTGTGTCGTAGGCCGTCATCATCGTGATCTTCCGGCCCGCGCGCGCCGCCGCCTGGATGTCGGGGATGGTCACCTTCGCCTGCTGCGATGGGGTACCGCCGTACTGCGCGTCCATCGATGAACCTCCGTCCAGGCCGACTGCTGCCGGTCCCGGCGTCAACGCCATGGTACGCCGCGATACGTGCGGCAATGTCGTTGGGGCGAGCACGGATGGGCGCCTTCATCGCGACCGCGCGGCCTGACCAGGCGCGCGCGTTCTATTCCGACGTGCTCGGCCTGAGGCTGATCGAGGAGCACGAGTTCGCCCTGGTCTACGACGCGGACGCCGGTGGTTCGACGCTACGCCTCCAGAAGGTGCGTGAGCTCAAGGCGCAGGACTTCACCGTGCTCGGCTGGATCGTCGACGACATCGAGGCAGCGGTCGATGCATTGGCGCGGCGTGGCGTCGACTTCCTGCGCGTGCCCGGGCTCCAGCAGGACGAACGGGGCATCTGGACGCCGACGGGTGGTCAGAAGATCTGCTGGTTCAAGGATCCCGACGGCAACACGCTCTCGCTCAACACGCCGGAGCCCTAGTCGACCCCGATCGCGGTCGAGCTCTTCAGCGCACCGACGCCGGCGCGGAGCTCCGCGCCCTTCACGACGATCGCGCTCGGCCGCGCAAAGTGCGATGACGCGAACGTCTCGAGGCGCGGCGTCACCGTGTGGCCCATCGCCGCCAGCGTGTCGCGCGTCGCTGGTGGGATCCGCGTGTCGACAAGCAGGTCGGCGTTCTCGCAATGCGTGCGCGGTCCGTTCACCGCGAGCCCGGGAGATTGCGTGAAGTCGATGAGGTTCGTGACGACGTGGACCATCGCGCTCATGATCCGTCGCCCGCCGGGGGCGCCGGTAGCGCTGTACGGCTTGCCGCCACGGAGCAGGACCATCGGCGCGATCGCCGACAGGATCCGTTTGCCGCCGGCGACGGAGTTCGGGAAGCCCGGCCGCGGATCGAACCAGGTCATGACGTTGGCGAGCATGATCCCCGTCCCGGCGGCGACGACCCCCGATCCGAACGCGCCACCCAGCGTCGTCGTGAGCGCGACCATCCGGCCGTCGCGGTCGATGACGTTCACGTGCGTCGTGCAGTCGGTCGACGGCGGCACCGGTGTCGCAGCGATGCCCGGCGTGGCACGACCCGGGTCGATCGTCTTGCGTGCCGCCTCCGCGTGCTCGGCCGACGCAAGCCGGTCGTAGATCGCTGTGCCGACGACCGCCGGGTCAGCGAGGTAGGTGAACCGGTCGGCGAACGCGCGGCGCTGCGCTTCGGCGATGAGGTGGAGCGCGATCGCTGAGAGGGGCTCCATCTTCCCGAGGTCGAATCCTTCAAGGATGCGCAGCGCCTCGATCGTCGTGACGGCGCCCGAGGCGCCGGGCAGCGTGTGGAGCTCGAGGCCGCGGTAGCCGACCGCGAGCGACGGGCTCTCGCGGACCTCGAACGACTCGAAGTCCTCGTCCGTGAGCAGGCCGCCATGCTTCTGCACGTCGGCGGCGATCCGCCGCCCAAGCTCGCCTGTATAGAAGACGTCGGGCCCGTCCTTCGCGATCGCGCGCAGGCTCTCCGCGAGGTCGCGCTGCACGAGCCTGTCCCCCGCCTCGAAGCCCGTCGCCGCCCGCAGCGGCGCGCCGTTCGGGCGGAGGAAGATCGCGCGCGACGCCTCGACCCGCGCGAGACGGTCGTAATACAGCGCGAGCGAGAGCGAGAGATTCCAGTCGACGTCCCAGCCGTCGGCGGCGAGCGCGATCGCGTCACGCATGGCAGACGCGCGATCCAGCGTCCCGTACTTCTCGAGCGCGTAGCAGAGGCAGCCGACGGACCCCATCTGCCCCACCGCACGGATGCCCACGTTCTGCTGGTCATCCTTCGTGGCCGGCCAGCCGTACATGCCGGATGCGCCGGATGCCTGGAGCTCGTACATGTCCGGTGTCGCGCGCCGCGGCGCCGCACCGGCGCCGTCGATCGTGGTGACGGTGCCGTCGGGCTCGCGGATCACGCACCACGCGACCCCGCCGAGGCCGCTCGTCGTCGGCTCGACCACGCCCATTGCGAATGCGGCAGCGATCGCAGCATCGACCGCGTTGCCGCCTTCACGAAGGATGCGTGCGCCGGCCTCGGCGGCCAGCGGATGTTCCGCCGTGACCATCCCACCGCTCGAGACGGCCTCGCTCTTCTGGATGTTCGGCTCGCTGCGCGTCGCCATCACGAAGATGGTGGCAGACTCGCCGCGGACATGACGCTGCCCCCGATCCCTCCGGGCTTCAAGGTCGGGCACTGGACCGATCCGATCGCCCAGACCGGCTGCACGGTGATCCTCTGCGAGATTGGGGCGACCGCCGGCGTGCACATGGGCGGTGGCGCGCCCGCGACGATCCAGACCGACATCATCGGTCCAACGTCCGCGACCGCGATCCTCCATGGCGTGCTGCTGACCGGCGGCAGCGCGTTCGGTCTCGCCGCGTACGCGGGCGTGATGAAGTACCTCGAAGAGCAGGGCGTCGGCATCGCGGTCCGGCAGTTCCGGGTGCCGCACGTCTCGGGAGCGGTCATCTTCGACCTCGCGACCGGGGACGGGACCGTGCGTCCTGACGCGAACGCGGGCTACGCAGCATGCCGGATGGCGACCGACGAGCCGGCCGAGGGGCTGGTAGGCGCGGGCACCGGTGCGACGGTCGCGAAGCTCTCGGCCGGCATATCGCGGCCGGGCGGCCTTGGCATCGTCTCGCTCGCGGTCGGGGCGGCGACGGTGACCGCGGTGATGGTGGTCAACGCGCTCGGCGACATCTGGGACGGCGAGCGGAACGAGTGGGTCTACCGGTCGGCGGACGTGGAGCTGACGCGCCGGTCCGACAACACCACGATCGGCGCCGTGATCACGGACGCGAAGCTGGACCGCGACGCGACGCGACGGGTGGCGCTCACCGCCCACGACGGCCTCGCGCGGGCGGTCCGGCCGGCGCACACCGACCGCGACGGCGACACGATCTTCGCCATGGCGGCGGGGCCGCATGAGATCGACCCGTTCTTCGTGCAGCGGGCGGCGGCGGAGGTCGTCGAAAGGGCGATCGTGCGGGCGGTGAGATCAGCTGGTGGGACAATGAAGGCATGAAAGACATCGTCATCCTCGGCGGCGCGCGCACCGCCTTCGGCACCTACGGCGGAGCGTTGCGCGACGTCTCCGCCACCGACCTCGGCGTCATCGCGGCGAAGGGCGCGCTCGAGCGCTCGAAGGTCGCGCCGGACAAG
>JBBRQB010000027.1:0-32850 GCA_038227105.1 Candidatus Limnocylindria bacterium
AACGCGCCCCACATCTGGTCGGACACGAAAACGGGGCCGGGCTGCGTGATGCGCGAGCGGACGAGCGCGTAGGGGTCCTCCGTCTCGCCCCACGTCGCGAGGGCCAGGTCCGGCGCGATGGCCGTCGCTCGGGGCGCCTCGAGCGCGGGGAGCACCAACGTCGCGGCGCCGTCATTCGCGAGGACCAGGCAGGTCAGCCTCTCGCTGCCGAAGATGCGGTAGCCGGTCAGGTATGTGAGATCCGACCCGGGCGCGACGAGGATCGCCGCTCCGCCGGCCTCGCTGGAGCGGGCCGCAGCGCGCACGCGGCGCCCCGCATGGTCCATCAACGGTTTCGGCATCAGATGTGCGCTCGACTATCGCATAGCGACTCGAAGGCTTCCCGTCATCGCCGGTCTCGGCCTGATCCTCGCGGGCGCCCTGCTCGTCAGTGGGATCCGTCCGAACGATGCGACACCGCCCGTGGCGGCGCCGCCCGTCGCGGCGCAGACGGCGGCGGTCTCCGCATCGCCACCGGCCCGCACGAGTGAGACCACACGGCCGTCGGCCACCCGCGACCCGCGCACCCCGATCGCGACGGGCTATCGCATCCAGATCCCGCGGCTCGGGATCGACCTGCCGGTCGCGGAAGGTGACATCGCGCGTGACATCGAGCGGCAGAAGACCCCGGAGGGCTTTGCGTTCCATCTTCCCGGTACCGCGATCCCGGATGAGGGGAGCAACACGTACCTGTACGCGCACGCGCGCACCGGGATGTTCCTGGCGCTGTGGAATGCGAAGCCCGGCGACGACGTGTTCATCTCGACCCCCGATCTCAAGGTGCTCAAGTACGTGATCGTCGAAACGCATCCGCGCGTCGCAGTTGACGACGTGTCGTGGGTGCAGCCCACGGCGAGCGAACGGCTCACGCTGCAGACCTCGACCGGGCCGAACCCCGGCGACCCCCGCTACGTCGCGGTCGCCGTTCCCGTCACCTAGCGCGTCACGTAACGACAACGCCCGGGTAACGCGCCGGTATCGCATCGCGGGATTCTCCGAGCGGCGGAGCAAGCCCTTCCCCCGCACGCGATGTACCACCCGCCGACACACGCCCAGCCTCCGGACACGTCGTGGACCCGCACCTGCCTGTGTGGCGGCAGGACAACTGGGGATGGTGACTGGATGCCGGCGTACCTCGCGCGCATCGGCGTGATCGTCTTCGCGATGCTCTTCGCGATCGCGCTCGTCACCGAGCACCAGGCTGCGGGCAAGGCGCTCGCGGCCACCGCGAACGCCTCCGAGGCGCCCGCTGCGATCTCCACCCCAGACGCGCTGGACAGGCCCGTCGCCGTCGCCGGATTCCAGGCCGCGTCGCTCGACGCGCCCGCTCCCGTCGTGCTCGCCGCGCTGATCCCGGCCGCGGCGGCGCCCGCAGTGTCTGTCGCCGTGGTCGAGCCGCAGGGCGGGATCGTGCTCGCGTCCTGGTACGGGCCGGGCTTCTACGGAAACCGCACCGCGTGCGGGCAGGTCTACTCGTCCGAGCTCATCGGGGTCGCTCACAAGACCCTGCCGTGCGGCACGCTGGTGACCCTGACCTACGGCAGCCGCGTGCTGGTCGCGCCGGTGATCGACCGCGGACCCTATGTCGCGGGGCGGACGCTCGACCTCTCCAATGCGACGAAGCTCGCGATCGGGTGCACCGACCTGTGCACCCTTCGGATGCAGATCGGGCAGTGAGTGTCCGGAGATTGCCCGCACGGTCGACAGGCGACCGAGCGTCGGTACGGAACTTGCACCCTGACCGCCTCATCGGGCGGCCGGAACGCCGTCGAGCGCGCCACCTGTTGAAGGAGTGATCGACATGACCAAAGGCAAGGGAGCGATGACCGTCGCGGAAGCCGGCCGCAAGGGCGGCGCGACGACCGCGCAGCGCCACGGTCCGGAGTTCTACGAGCAGATCGGCAAGAAGGGCGGCAAGACCACCGCCGCGCGCCACGGCACCGACTTCTACGAGCAGATCGGCAAGCAGGGCGGGCAAAAGGTGAAAGAGCTGTACGGGCCGCGCTTCTACGGACGCATCGGCAAGATCGGCGGCGACGCCGTTTCCGAGAAGTACGGCCACGAGCACTTCGAAGAGATCGGCAAGAAGGGCGGCCAGAAGGTCGCCGAGCTCATCGCGCGCGGACGGCAGGCGAGCTGAGCTCCTATCTCGAGGGCACGTCCAGCGAGCGAGTGAGCGAGCGCGCGAACGTCGTGTCGCTGCGCTCGTATCAATCGCGGGGAATCCGACCCCCCAGGTCTTTCAAACCGGAACACGCCTTCATATCCTCCGTTCCTGTACGCGAACGGCCACATCCGGCCGGGTCATGTACCGAAGTGCGCACAGCGCTTCGCCGCGCAGGGAGAGGGAAGTTGGACGCGGTCGACCGTCTCGGCACCGCACTCGTCGCCGTCGAGTGGGAGGACATCACCGCCTACACGCGCACGGCGCTCCCCGATGACTTCGAGCCGTACCGCCTCCGCAAGCTGACCTGCGGGATGCTCTGGAAAGAGACCGACGACTACATCGTCGTCGTCGGCGACTACGACATCACCAACGCCGGCAAGGACTACCGCCACAACGACTTCCACATCATCCCCCGCGGCGTGATCCGCCAGCTCACGGTGCTGCGGGACCCCTCCGAGATCGTCTCCCTGGATGTTGTTTCCGCCTAAGCGGGCCCGGGCTCATCCATAGCCGCTTCGTGGTTCGTATCGCCTGATACGGAAACCACGGCGCTTGCCGAACGGTATGGAACATCAGATGCGGATGCTTCGTTCCACCGGTAGAGATCTGGAGGCCAGACATGTTCCTGCGAGCTGAGCTCTATTGCTACTTCTGCGGCCACGGCTCGGGCGAGGTCCTCGTCGCGACGAAGTCGCGCCGGCCGACCCCGGAGCAGCTGAAGGCCGCCTATGCAGCGGTCAGCGGTCCGCGCGCCCCACTCTGGGATGCCGGCGAGCAGCCGATCTGTCCGCGATGCGGCGGTCAGCTCTTCCTCGAGCGCTACGAGCAGCAGACGGTCCGACGTCGCGCCGCGCTGAAAAAGGCGAGCTAGCCCCGAGCTACGTCGGGATCCCGGCGAGGCCGAGCCGGTCGGCTGCGCCGCTCAGCGCCGCCACGACCTCGGCGGTCAGCTCGTCGAACGGCACGCCGAGGTCCTCGGCGCCCGACAGCATCATCTCGCGGCTCACCGCGCGCGCGAACGCCTTGTCCTTCATCTTCTTGCGGACGGACGCCGGTTCGACCTCGGCGACCTTCTTCGACGGTCGCACGAGCGCCACGGCGGTCACGAATCCGCAGAGCTCGTCGACGGCGTACAGCGTCTTCTCCATCGGCGTGACGCGCGTCACGCCGGTGTGGTCGCCGTGGCTCTGGATCGCGCGGACGATCTCGGGCGCGAGCCCCGCGGCCTCAAGGTCGGCCTTTCCGTTCTGCGGGTGACCGCCTGGATCGCGCTCGTAGTCGTAGTCGTGGAGCAGGCCGGTCACCGCCCAGGTCTCCTCGTCCCCACCGAAGCGCGCCGAGAACCGGCGCATCGCGGCTTCCACGGCCAGGCCGTGCTTGCGGAGGCTGTCACCCTTCGTGTGCTCGCACAGCAGTGCGTACGCGGCGTCGCGGTCCATCACCCAGGAATCTACCTGCTAGCCTCGACGCGTGATCGACCTCACACCCATCGCCGCTGAGAAGCTCAGCGGGCTGATGGCCCAGAACCCCGCCCAGCGCGTGCTCCGCGTGTACGTCGCGGGCAAGAGCTGCTGCGGCTACCAGTACGGTCTCGCGCTCGATGAAGCGCAGCTGCCCGATGACGCCGTCGTTCAGCGAGCCGGCATCGACGTTGCCGTCGACCCGGAGAGCCTCCCGTTCGTGCAGGGCGCGACCATCGATTTCGTGGACGCGCTGATGGGCGGCGGGTTCACGGTCCGCAATCCGAGCGTCGACAGCGGCGGCGGCTGCGCATGTGGGCGGCGCTAGCTCCCGACTGACCCCGCGCCGGTCGCGCAGCCGGTGACCGGCTGCGGCTGTCTGCTCCTCGTCGGTGCGCTGATCGCATTCATCGCGGTCTTCATCTTCGGATCGACCGACCCCGGCGAGCCGATCACGTCGTTCCAGCGGCTCGCGTGGCCGCTCCTCGGACTCGCGCTCAGCTGGGCCGGCGTTCGTGCCACGATGTCGCGCGCTCGTACGTTCGCG
Source organism: Candidatus Limnocylindria bacterium (assembly GCA_038227105.1). Lineage (GTDB taxonomy): Bacteria > Chloroflexota > Limnocylindria > P2-11E > P2-11E > UBA4735. Next base: position 4,214 of record JBBRQB010000027.1, read on the forward strand.
CGACCCTGAGCAGCCGCGCCTCGGCCCACGGTCGCGCGACGATCTGCAGTCCGATCGGAAGACCGTTCGCATCGAACCCGCAGGGGATCGAGATCGCCGGTAGACCGGTCAGGTTGAAGGGCGATGTGAACGCGGTGAGGCGCGCAGCTGCGGCGACCGCGTCGTTTCCCTCGCGCAATGGCGCTGTTGTTGGCGTGGTCGGAAGGATGATCGCGTCCCATTCCGCGAGCGCCGTTGCGTACGCGCGCCGCAGCTCGTCGCGGGTCCGCCGCGCGAGCGCGTACTCCGGGCCGGTGCGCGTCAGGCCAAGGTCGATCCGCCGCGCGACATCGTCGCCGTAGTCCGCGCGGTGCGCGGCGATCCGCTCGCGGTGATACGTGCCCGCCTCCGTGCCGAGCACGACGAGCTGTGTCGCCTGGAGCTCATCCGCCCGCGGCAGCTCGACCTCCAGGACGGCGGCGCCTTCGCGCATGAGCAGCTCCGCCACGGCGCGCACTGCCGCCGTGACGTCGGCGACCGGCCGGTCTTCGGCCGCGAGCCGCGTGAAGAACGATCCCGCGACCACGCCGATGCGCAGGCCGCGCACGCCGTCTTCGATGCTCGCGAGGTAGTCGTCGACCGGCATGTCGACCGACACCGGATCTGCCGCATCGAAGCCCGCAACGATCTGAAGCAGCACCGCGGCATCACGGACCGTGCGGGTCATCGGTCCCGCGTGATCGAGTGACCACGCGAGCGGGATCGCGCCGCGCAGGCTCACGCGTCCGTACGTCGGCTTCAGCCCGACGATGCCACAGAGCGCGGCCGGGATGCGGATCGATCCACCGGTATCGCTGCCGATCGATCCGAAGATCTCTCCGGCGAGGACGGCCGCGCCGTTGCCGCCGCTCGAGCCACCGGGGATGCGATCGGGCGCCCACGGATTCCGCGTCGGGCCGAAGTGCGGGTTGTTCGTGGTCACGCCGAACGCCCACTCGTGCAGGTTGGTCTTGCCGAGGTTCACCGCGCCCGCGGCAAAGAGTCTCGCCGCGACCGCCGAATCGGCCGCCGGCATATTGGCGGCGAAGAGCTTCGACCCTGCGGTCGTCGCGACGCCGGCGACATCGAAGAGGTCCTTCAGGCCGATGGGCACACCGGCGAGCGCGGTCTGCCGGTCGTCCGAGCGAGCTCTCTTCCTCGCGTCGTCGGGTGTGAGCGTGATGAAGGCGTTGAGCTCGGACTCGCGGCTCTCGATCCGGGAGAGCGTGGCGTCCGTCAGCTCGAGCGACCCGACCGTGCCGCGCTTGAGCGCCGCGATGCCGTCCTCGAGCGAGCCGTCGAGCAATGCGTCGTTCACCGGCTCCGAACGATACGGTGGGAATGCGGAGGTGGGACCTCGTGTTCGTCAGGCATGGGATGGAACGACGACCTCATCGCGCACTTTCGCAAGAACAAGGGCACGATCAGCGAAGGTCCGTTCACCGGCCGGCCGGTGTTGCTCCTCACCACGACCGGCAAGAAGACCGGCGAGCCCCGCACGAACCCGCTCGTATACAGCCGCGATGGCGACAAGTACCTGATCATCGCGTCGAAGAGTGGGGCACCGACGAGCCCCGACTGGTACTACAACCTGCTGCAGCATCCCGAGGTGACCGTCGAGGTCGGTCCCGAGACATTCACGGCGAAGGCCATTCCGTACGCCAAGGGACCCGAGCGACGGCGTCTGTTCGACCAGCACGCCGCGATCAATCCGGGCTTCAAGGACTACGAGAAGAAGACGACGCGCGAGATCCCTGCGATCCTGCTGGAGCGCCTCCCGATCTGACGAGACACGAGCCAGCGCGACGCGTCTAGCGCGTCAGCGGATCGACGATCCGCGTTCCCACCGTCGCCTCCCAGTGCACGTGCGGTCCCGTCGTCACACCCGTCAGCCCGACCAGTGCCACCGGCTGCCCGCGCGCGACCCGGTCGCCGACGCGCACCAGCGCCGCGGACGTGTGATAGGCGCAGCTCACGACACCGTTCGCGTCCCCCACGCAAACACGCCGCCCGCCGACCGCGACCCAGCCCACCGAGGTGACGACGCCGGCATCAGCAGCGACGATCAGCGAGCCGAGCGGCGCCGCTAAGTCGATGCCGGTGTGGCGCGGCGTCACGATCTGTGTGATGGCGCCGACGACAGGCCGCACGTAGCGGAGGTCCGTCGCGGGCGCGGGTCCGCTGGTCGGGATCGCAGCTGCGGACGTACCGGTCCCACAACGGAACAGCTCGAGTCGCGTCGTCCGAAGACCCGTGTGGCTATCACCGCTGAAGTAGCGGCCGTCGGGGCTGAACCCGCGTGCGCCGAGCAGGTTCGGCAGGACCGCGCTCGGCGCAGGCGTATCGCTCCACGGCGCGAACGTGTCGAACGTGACGTCGCCCGTGACTGCGGGCGTGACCGGTCCGAGCAGCAGGCCGCGGCCATCGGGCGCCCACTGATGCACCGGTCCCGGGAACCGTGAGAGTGGCGCCGTCCGGATCGCATCACCTTCGCGAAGCTCGATCCGATCCGCGTAGCGGACGAGAAGCGTCGCGCCCCTCGGCGACCATTCCGTGTACGTGGCGTCCGGGGCGTCGAGCGGGTGGATCTCGCCGGTTCGCGTCGTGCCCAGATAGCGGCGGACAGTGCCATCGAGCGAGTAGCGCGTGATCGTGAATCGCTCCGCGTCCGCGCTCCAGCTCGCGTCATCTGCGGGATACGCGAGCACCGGATCCGCGGGAAGCTTCGCGACGGTCCTCACCGTCCCGGAGCTCCAGGTCTGCAGCTCGTCCTTCGCGAAGTAGTAGAGCGTGTCACCGACCCAGCGCGCGTCGGGGATCGTCGCCGTCGGGATATCCGCGATGACGAGGCCGCCGATCACGATGCGCAGCTCGCCGTTCCAGCTCCAGTACGAGAGGTATCTCCCGCTTCCCGAAAACTGTTGGCGCTCACCCACGCCGAGCGGACGGATGTCGCCGGTCGAGAGGTCGAGCGAGTCGAGGAAGAACTCCTCCGGCGATCCGGTGATCTTGTCCGACGGCAGCGTGACCGTGTGATCGATGGCGAGCGTGTGGCCGTCAGGCGACCAGGCGATCCCGATGACATCCGCGATATCCGGAACGTTGACGCGCTCGGTGCATTGCGCCGCGTTCAGGCCGTTCGGCGGTGTCGGGGTCGGTGTACGCGGCGGATCCGTTGGCCTCGCGATCGGGGTCGCCGTTTGGACCGGCGCGCTCGTCGTGGTCCGCACGGCCGCCGGAGGCTGCTCGCACGCTCCTCCGACCAGCGTGAGGGCCAGTGCCAGGCCGAGCCGTACGCGATCCACTCGTCAATTCTCGGCCTCTTCCAGCGAGTGGGAGAGTCTCAGCACCGCGGTCCCGACCGGATTCGAACCGGCGATCTCGTCCTTGACAGGGACGTATGCTAGGCCGCTGCACCACGGGACCGTGCTGGAAATACGCGGGTTTTCGCCCTCGCACTCCCCTTGTGCCGGTCCATTCTGCCACCTCTTGGACCCGGACAAATAAAGAGGCGGCGAGTGCGCTTCCTTTCACTCGCCGCCCCTGCCGGTGTGGCCAACGTGACCGCTAGGTCGCCAGGACCGCCTCGCGGCGCATGGATCGCGTCACCTCGCTCGTGATGCGGCTCGTCCGCGCCAGTCCCGAGAGCGTGAAGTCCAGGCCCGCTTCCCTCAGCTCGTCGTATCCCAGACCCTTGTAGAGGCGATTTCCCGCGACGTAGCACATCTCGTCATAGATCTGGGGCCAACCGACCGAGCGGCGCCGGAAGCAGAACTGGATGAATTCGATCGCGAGTGCCGCGATCCGCTCCTCCGCCACTCACTGTGCCCCTTCCCCTTGACGCGACCTGCGCATCATGGTGACGAGGACGTGAGCGAACAAGGTCCTTTGTCCACGAACGCATCCACACCTTCATCCACACCGCCTCGCGCTCACCGTCCACATCTCGTCCACAGATTTCACCGAGGACGGCGGTCGGAAAGCCGGCGACGCGAGCTCGCCTCACGTGCGCTCGCGCGATCGAGGGCATCGTCGCCGAATCGCGAGCGCACGGCATCCATCGCGGCGTTGAGGCGCGAGACCCGCGCACCGGTGAATAGATCGAGCTGCTCGCCCCCGACGAGTCCGCTCGCCGTCACCCCCACCAGCCGGACCGGGCTGACCCGCCCGGCCTCGCGGTCGGCGGTGAGCGCCTCGCGGAGCAACGCGCGCGTGGTCTCGAAGATCTTGAGGTCGTCCGATGTCGAGTCCGCGAGCGTCCGCTGACGGGTCCGGGTCTCGAATGGCGCGACGCGAAGCTGGAGCGTGATCGTTCGGCCACGGAGCGCGTGTTTGCGCAGCCGCCGCCCGACCCCTTCCGAAAGGCGCAGCAGCGTGTTCTCGAGCTGCGCCCGGTCCAGCGTGTCGCGGTCGAAGGTGTGCGCGTGGCCGATGGACTTTGGCTCCGCGGCCTCACCAAGGACCTCCCGGTCCTCGTCGTTCCCCCGTGCCCGCTGCTGGATCGTCGCGCCGTGTTCGCCGAGCCGCGCCTCGAGCAGGGCCGGATCGGCGGTCGCAAGATCGCCGATCGTCCGCATGCCGAGGTCCCATAGCACCGCCTGGGTCTTTGGTCCGACGCCCCACAGCCGCTGCAGTGGAAGAGGCGCGAGGAATGCGGCTTCGCCACCGGCCGGCACGATGACGAAGCCGTCCGGCTTGCGAAGGTCCGACGCGACCTTCGCGCAGAGCTTGTTCGATGCGAGACCGACCGACAGCACGAGACCGACCTTCTCGAGGACCTCGCGCTTCAGGTCGCGGCCGCACCGCTCGGGTCCGCCGAAGAGATGCGCGGTGCCGGTCACGTCGAGGAACGCCTCGTCCAGCGAGATCGGCTCGACGAGCGGCGTGCGCACCGCGAAGAGGGCCATGACCGCATCCGACGCTTCCTCGTACGCGGCGCCGTTGCCGGGCACGAAGATCCCCTGTGGGCAGAGCTTGCCCGCCTGCACGAGCGGCATCGCCGAATGCACGCCGAACCTCCGCGCTTCGTATGACGCCGCGCTCACGACGCCGCGCTCGTCGGGACCGCCACCGACGATGACCGGCTTGCCGCGGAACTCGGGGTGGTCGCGCTGCTCGACCGACGCGTAGAAGGCGTCCAGGTCGCAGTGCACGATCGCGCGCTCGGTCACGCGAACGCGACCCGGTGGACCTTTGCCGCGGGCGCGATGAACCGTGCGAGCCGCTCGCCCTCGTCGGTGAGCTCGGCTGCGTCGGCCTTCAGGAGCTTCTTGAACGTCGTCACCGTGAGCACGGCCTCGGCGGTCTTCGACGCGATCGCCCACGTCCCTGCGACGACGCCGTCGACGAGGATCGTCTGCGCGACGTCGCCATTCTTCGCGATGACCGTCTTGCGGTGCGCCTCCGACAGGATCCGCACACGCTCGGGTGCGGCGTACGCGAGGAGCGTGCTGTCCCACTTCGGGAGGTAGCGGACCGGCGCGACCGTATCGGCACTGGGGAGCGGCGCGCCCGTGAGGTCGTAGAGGGTGCGGCCGCGCGGATCGGTGAATGTGCGGATCTTCGGACCAAGCTCGGTGAGCGCGGTGCGGATCGCCGGCGTCCGCATCGAGCTCCACGAGGAGATGTCGTCGACCGTCGCTGGACCGAAGGCGGCCAGGTGCCGTTCGACGGTGTGGCGGACCGCGGCATCGAGCGCGGGCGGGCGCGCGCCACGGATCCACGCGTCCGCGGCGATGAGGTCACCGGCCACGTGATGGCCCCAGGTGCCGCTCGGCGGAACGTGGACCAGGCCGCCGTATGTCGCGATGAGCCACCAGACCATCGGCGCGCTCAGGTCGTCGGCGATGCCCTGCGCCACGAGGAACGTCGCGAGGTCCGCGCGCGTGCGTGGGGTGCGCGCGTACGTCAGGGCCGCGCGATGGATGCGACCCGGATCCTCGGTGATCCGCCTGCCGGACGGAGCCCAACGGTCGGAGCGGGTACCTGTCACTGCGAGCGAGAGTGTCGGATAGTCCGCCGCGCTTACAAGGTGCAGCGTCCCGCGCATGAGCGTTGCCTTCACCACGGCGCGATCGGCGAGCGCCCGCTCGAGGTCCGCGATGGTGAACCGCGTGAGGCGGGACCAGAGGCCGACGTACGGGGCGGGGGACCACTGGGCTTGCAGCCCGGCGAGCTTCTCGATCGCGGCGGCCGGCGTGAGCGCGGCGCGCTTCAACAGCAGCTGGCGCGCAAGAAGGGCTCGGTTCAGCTCACGGTCGGAGAGGACGCGAGGGGTCGGCACCATCTGTACCAGATGTACCAGTTGTACTGGGCTGAGGCTACGAGAGCCGGCGGATGACCCCGATGACCTTGCCCTGGATCTTCACGTCCCGGGCGTAGATCGGCTCCATCTCGCTGTTGGCGGGTTGCAGCCGGATGCGGTCGCGCTCCTTATAGAAGCGCTTGAGGGTGGCGGTGTTGTCGTCGAGGATCGCGACGACGATCTCCCCGTCGCGCGCGGTGCTCTGCGGCTGGATGACGACGTAGTCGCCGTTGTCGATGTGGTCTTCGATCATCGACTTGCCACGCACGCGCAGGACGAACGTGTCGTGACCCGGCGCGAGCTCTGCCGGAAGGGTCATCGTCTCCGAGCGGTCCTCGTTGGCGAAGATCGGCGAGCCGGCGGCGATCTCGCCCACGATCGGCGCCACCACGAGCTTTGCGGCGTGGCTGCCGGGGAGAGCGAGTGCGCGCGAGCGGGTGGCCTCCTTCGTGAGGCGGCCGTCCTTTTCGAGCTTGGTCAGGTGGTGGTGGACCGCGGAGGTCGAGGCGAGCCCGACGGCCTCGGCGATCTCCCGGACGCTGGGCGGATACCCGCGCTCGTCGATCGTTTCGCGGATGTAGTCGAGGATCCGTTCGGCCCGCTGCTGGTCTTGTTTGGTCATCGCCCGGACGGTAACCGAACGGATGTTCAGTTGTCAAGAGGGTCTGCCGAAAGCAGGCCTGAAAGCGCCCCGTTCCAGCGCGGGGCATAGTCCGCCCGTGGATCCCATCGTCCTGCGGGACACGGTCTTCGAGTACGCGATCCGGACCCTCTGGGCTGCGGTGATCGTGGTCATCACGATCGTGCTCGCGAAAGCGGTCCGCGGCCTGACCATGCGCCAGCTCGTCCGGCATCGCGCGCACGCGAACGCGACCATCCTCTTGGGCAATCTCTCGCAGCTCGGCGTCATCATCATCGGGATCCTGATCGTGCTCGCGATCTACACGCAGGGCGCGTTCGGCTGGATCCTCACATCGTTCAGCGTCGTGGGCATCGTCATCGGCCTCTCGCTGCAGGACATCCTGCGGAACTTCTTCGCGGGTGTGTGGGTGCTCGTCGAACGTCCCTTCCGGATCGGCGACACGATCGACGTGGACGGCTACGTCGGCCTGGTGGAGGAGATCTCGTTCCGGACCACGCAGCTCCGGACGGCCGATGGACGGCAGGTGATCGTGCCGAACGGGGACTTCATGACGAAGCCGGTCGTGAACCTGACGCGCTTCCCGCTCCGCCGGGGTGTCGTGTTCCTCTCCCTGGATGCCACGAGCGAGCTTTCGACCGACGCTGTGAAAGAAGCGCTCGCGTCGGTGAGCTCCGCCGCGCGCGATCCGGAGCCGAGGGTCGAGCTCCTGCGGGTCGCGACCGGCAGGGCGCGCTACCAGGTCACCTTCTGGACGCCCGACCACGACGCCGGCGTGTCGGCCGCCGCGGCGGCGCTGCGGGCGCACTTCCCCGACGCGGATGTCCGCGCGGGGTAGGCGCGGGATGTGCGTAGCGAGCGGGGATGCGGCGCGGTAAATTGAACACACGCAAAAGGGGGGCGATCCATATGAGCGATCGAGACAACGGCAGCGGCTTCTTCGGAGCCATCGAGGCGGTCCTCGCGATCATCGGCGCGGTGACGGTGATGGGTGTCCTTGCCGTCGCGGCCTCCGTCCTCGCGTGGGAGATGGAGCTCCGCAAGTCCGAGCAGGAATCCGCCCTGCCGGAGTCGCCGACCGTCCCGACCGCGTAGCCAGACCCGACCGTGCGCGTCGTCCTGAAGCAGGAGGTCCGCGGCCTCGGCCGCCCCGGTGACGTCAAGGACGTCGCCGACGGCTACGCGCAGAACTTCCTGCTGCCGAAGGGCCTCGCGATCGAGGCGAGCGCCGGCGAGCTGAAGCGCGTCGCCCGGGAGCGTGCGAGCGTCCAGGCGAAGCAGGACCGCAGCCATTCGGATGCCGAGGCGCTCGCGAAGCGGCTCGACCAGGTGACGCTTCTCTTCACGCTGAAGTCCGGCGACCAGGGCAAGACCTTCGGCTCGGTCACGACCAAGGACGTCGCGGACGCGCTGAAGCGCGAGCACCACATCGATACCGATCCTCGGAAGATCCACGCCGACCCGCTCCGCACGCTCGGCGTCCACAAGGTCGAGATCCGCTTGGCGACCGACGTCCGCGCGCACGTCACGGTCGCGATCGAGCCGGCCTAAGCGACCTCTCGTGTCACGCCGAGATCGCGGAACCGCGTGAGCTCGGCCTCGAAGTGCAGATCGATGTCCCCCGTCGGTCCGTTCCGGTGCTTCGCCAGCTTGAGCCGGACAACGCCGTCCTTGCGATCCTGCTGATCCTTCTGCCACAGGAACATCACGAGGTCCGCGTCGGCCTCGAGGGCTCCGGACTCACGCAGGTCCGACAGCATCGGCTCGGTGCCGCGCGTCTCGATCTGCCGCGACAGCTGGGAGAGCGCGACGACCGGGACCTCGAGCTCGCGGGCGATGGCCTTCAGCGCGCGTGAGATCTTCGCGACCTCCTGCACGCGGTTGTCCTCGTCGCCCTCCGCGCCCTCGATGAGCTGCAGGTAGTCGATGACGATCAGGTCGAGCTTGCCGCGCTCGGCCTGGAGGCGCCGCGACTTCGCGAGGATGTCGGTCACCGTGAGGCGGCTCGATTCCTCGACGTAGATCTGCGCCTGTTGCAGGTGACCGGACGCATCGCTGATGGCCTGCAATTCCGGCAGCGAGAGCCGGCCGCGGCGGATCCGGTTGCCGTCGATCTCCGCGACCATCGAGATGAGCCGCTGCACGACCTGCAGCTCGCTCATCTCGAGGGAGAAGATCGCGCAGGTCTTGCCCGCGCGCAGCGCGGCATGCTCGATGAAGCAGAGCGCGAGGCTCGTCTTTCCGAGACCGGGACGGCCGGCGAGGAGGATGAGGTCCGAGGGCTGCAGCCCGCCGGTCATGTCATCGAGCGACTTGATCCCGGTCGGGACGCCGAGCCCCGCGCTGTCGCCGCGCTCCTCGATCTGCGTGATGTACCGGGTGAGCGCGACCTCGAGGGACACGATGTCGCGATGTAGCGATGCCTCGCTCACCGAGAACAGGAGGCGCGACGCGTCTTCGACGGCGCCGCGCGCATCCTCGCGAACGAGCGCGAGCCGCGCGATCTCGTTCGCCGCGCCGATGAGCCGGCGGAGCTGCGCGGTACGCGAGACGATCGTCGCGTACGTCTCGGCGTGCGCGACGGTCGGGACGTTCTGCATGAGCCCGACGAGGAACTGCGCGCCGCCGACCGCGCCGAGCTCGTTCGAGGCGGTGAGCTCGTGCTGCACGGTCTCAAAGGAGATCGCGTCCCCGCGCGCAGCGACGCGGTCCATCGCGCCGAGCACGAGCTTGTGGTTGTCGCGCGACAGGTCCGGCGGCGCGAGCCGGCCGCGGACGAACGGCGCGTAGAGCGAGTGGTCGATGAGGATCGCGCCGAGCAGCGATGCCTCGGCCTCCGGATTCTCCGGCGGTGGCTTCGGCGCGTTGCGCGCGATGTCGAGCGTCATACCGGCACGCCCTCGTCGTCGCCGCGGCTGAAGAAGCGCGCCTGCTCGGCCTCGAAGTACAGCTCGAAGCGGCCGGTGGGCCCGTTGCGGTTCTTGCCGATGCTGCCGTGGATGAGCTTCGGCGCGCCGGGCGGGGACTCGTCCTTGTCCTTCCAGAGCATCACGACGACGTCGGAATCCTGCTCGATGCTTCCACTTTCTCTCAGCGTCGAGAGCTTCGGCTCGTTGCCCGCATCGCCCGCGGCGCGGGAGAGCTGCGACAGCGCGATGAGCGTCACGTCGAGCTCGCGCGCGAGCGATTTCAGGTTGCGCGTGATCGTCGAGAGCTCTTGGACCCGGTTCTCTTCGTGCTCGCCGGTGCGGATGAGCTGCAGGTAGTCGACGACGATGATCCCGAGGCCGCCGGTTGCCTGCGCGAGCGCGCGCCGGGCCTTCGTGCGCAGCTCCATGATCGAGATGCCGGGCGTGTCATCGATGAGGATCGGAAGGCCGGCGAGCGCGGCCGCCGCGCCGGTGTCTCGGATGTTCCCCGTGCGCAGCGCGAGCAGGTCGGTCCGCGAGTTGAGACCAAGGAAGCGCGCGACGATCTGCTTGGAGTCCATCTCGAGCGAGAAGAGCAGAACGCCGGTGCCACGCTTTGCGGCGTGGTGCGCGATCGCGAGGCCGAGGCTCGTCTTCCCGACCGATGGCCGCGCGGCGATGATCACGAGGTCGCCGCGGGTGAAGCCCTCGGTGTACGTGTCGATCTCGCGGAAGCCCGACGGGATACCGCTCACCTCGAAGGGGTGCTCCATCCGCTCGGTGATGTGGTCGTAGTTCTGCATGAGCGCGCCCTGGATGTGGCGGAGCTGCGCGTTGATCGCTTGGTCGCGCAGGCTGAAGATCCGCTGCTCTGCCCGGTCGAGCGTGAGCGTCACATCGGCGGGCTCGTCGTACGCGTCGGCCGCGATGTCCTTTGCCGCGCCCAGCAGCCGTCGCAGGAGCGATTTGTCGCGGACGACACGCGCGTGCCGTTCGACATCGACGGCGGTCGGCGTCGCCTCGACCAGCTCGCGCAGGTACGCCGTGCCGCCGACCTGATCGAGGAACTCGTTGCGCGCGAGCTCGACCTGCATCGTGAGCGGGTCGATGCGCTCGCGCCGCTCGAGGAGGGCCTGCGCCGCGCGATAGATCCGCTGGTGCTTGCCCTGGTAGAAGTCGTCCGCCCGCAGCAGGTCCGCCACCTTGAAGATGGCGTCGCGGTCGATCAGAAGCGCGCCCAGCACGCGCTGCTCCGCGGAGAGGTCGTGCGGGATCGCGCGTTCGGTGGCCTGTTCGAGCGTCACTTAGCCATTTAGAACGCTTGTTCGAGTCGTGTCAAGACGTTTCCCGTTTCCCACCGCAATGGGGAACGGTAGGGTCGCGATCGGGCCGCGACGAGCACCTTGTGCACCGTCGCGCAGCGGGCCCTCCCCAGATTCGGTTCACTTGTCCGTGTCATCCACGAGCCTGTCCACAGAGCTATCCACATTCGAAGGGGATAACCGCAGTTGAAAGTACTGGTCACCGGCGGCGCCGGGTTCCTCGGGAGCCACGTCGTCGACGCGCTGCGCGCCCGCGGCGACGAGCCCGTCGCGCTCGATGACCTCTCGACCGGGAATCGGGCGAACCTCGATCCGTCGGTGCGGCTCGTCGTGGCCGACATCAGCGATCGCCAGCAGATGCGCGGCGCCCTCTCCGGTGAGTCATTCGACGCCGTCGTGCATGCCGCGGCGAAGACCAAGGTCGTCGAATCCATGGTGCGCGCCCAGCTCTATCACGACGTGATCGTCGATGGCACCTCCAACGTCCTCGACGTCGCGCAACAGAGCGGCGCGACGACGTTCGTGAACGTCTCGACCGGCGGCGCGCTGTACGGCGAGACACCGGTCTGCGCGACGGAGTCGACGCCGCTCGACATGCCATCCAACTACGGGCGCTACAAGGCGGAGGCCGAGCGGCTGGTCGCGTCGACCGCCGGCCTGCGCACCGTGACCTACCGTTTCGCGAACATCTACGGTCCGCGGCAGCGCACCGATCTCGAGGGCGGGGTCATCGCGATCTTCATCGGACACTGGAAGCGCGAGCCGGTCACCATCTACGGCGACGGCACCGCGGAGCGCGATTACCTGTATGTGAGCGACGCCGTCGCCGCGATCATTGCGGGCCTCGATCGGACGCCGACCGGCTCGTACAACGCCGGCACGGGCGTGGCGACGTCGGTCAACCAGATCGTCGATGAGCTGACGAGGCTGCTCGGGCCGGCGAAGCAGATCGTCCGCGCGGAAGCGCGCTCCGGCGAGATCCAGCGAAGCTGCCTCGACTCGTCGAAGGCCGCGGCCGAGGGCCTCTGGCGCCCGAAGATGACGCTCGCCGACGGGCTCGAACGGACCATCTCCGCCTAGACTGCACCGCAGCCCCATGCGCCGACTCCTGGCTGGCTTCCTGTCCGGCCTCATCACCGGCATCGCCCTGACCTGCGCCGCCCTCGTCGGTATCGGACACGTCCTCGACGTCGAGGATCCGCTCAAGAACGCCGATGCGATCGTCGCGCTCTCGGGCGATACCGGCGCGCGCACCCTGACCGCGGTGGATCTCTGGAAGCGCAAGTACGCGCCGGTCATCATCTTCGCCGGCGCCGCCGAGGACCCCAACTCCGTCGCGAGCGGTGAGCTCATGAAGCGCGAAGCCGTCGCCGGCGGCGTCCCGGCGAGCGCGATCCTCGTCGAGCCCGCGTCCAACACGACGCAGGAGAACGCGCACGATGTCGCGATCCTCATGAAGGCCCACGGCCTCGCGACGGCGATCCTCGTGACGAGCCCGTACCACCAGCGCCGCGCCGCCGACCTGTTCGGCCGAGAGTTCCCGCCGGCGAAGCTCTCCTTCACGAACTATCCCGCGCGCGACCCGCAGTGGGATCCCAACACCTGGTTCCTCCACGAGCCCGCGCGCACCCTCACGCTCGTCGAGCTCGCGAAGCTCTCCGTCGAGGTGGCTTCCGCCTTCTTGCACTAGCATCCGAACACGTGCCGGTGACCGCCATCGTCGGGGCCCAGTGGGGCGACGAGGGCAAAGGCAAGATCACGGACCTCCTCGCGCAGGAGGCTGATCTGGTCATCCGCTACCAGGGTGGCAACAACGCCGGACACACCGTCGTGAACGACCGTGGCACCTTCAAGCTCCACCTCGTCCCATCCGGCATCTTCAACCCGAACGCGATGTGCATCCTCGGTACGGGGATGGTCATCGACCTCGCGTTCCTCCGCGACGAGGTCCTCGGCCTCGAGAAGCGCGGCATCGACACCGGCAACCTCCGCATCTCTGATCGGGCGCACATCCTCATGCCTTGGCATATCGCGATCGACCGTCTCGACGAGCGCGAGCGCGGGCGGCAGAAGCTCGGCACGACCGGCCAGGGCGTCGGCCCTGCCTACGCGGACAAGGTCGCCCGCCACGGCATCCAGCTCTACGAGGTCCGCGACGAGAAGGCGTTCCGCGCGCGGGTCGCGCACGAGCTCGAGACGAAGAACGTCATCCTCACCAAGTTCGGCGACGCGCCGCTCGATCCGACGGCTGTCGCCGACGGCGTGCTCGCCGCTGCGGCGGTGCTGGGCGATCGCATCGTGGACACGCTGCCGCTCGTCGAGCGTGCCGTCGCGACCGACGCACGCGTCCTGCTGGAGGGACAGCTCGGCGCGATGCGTGACCTTGACTGGGGCATCTACCCGTATGTGACCTCGAGCAATCCGCTCGCGGGATTCGCGTCGATCGGCGCGGGCATCCCCGCACGCTCGATCACGCGGGTCATCGGCGTCGTCAAGGCCTACAGCACCGCCGTGGGGGAGGGCCCGTTCCCGACCGAGCTCCATGGGGAAGCGGCGAACTCGCTGCGCGAGCGCGCCGAGGAGTACGGCGCGACGACCGGCCGGCCGCGCCGCATCGGCTGGTTCGACGCGGTCGCGGCACGCCATGCCCAGCGGCTCAATTCATTCACCGAGATCGCGGTCACGAAGCTCGACATGCTCGGCACCTACGACGAGATCCCGTTCTGCGTCGGCTATGAGCTCGACGGCACGCTGACGACGGACATGCCGCCGACGCGACTGCTCGATCGCGTCACGCCACGGTACGAGCGGCTTCGTGGCTGGAGCGCGGACATCGGTGACATCCGTGAACAGGCCGCGCTCCCGCCCGCCGCACGCGCCTACCTGAAGCGGATCGAGGAGACCGTCGGAGCGCCGATCGGGATGGTCGGAGTCGGCCCGGAGCGGAGCGCGACGCTCCTCAGCTAGTCCACCTCGTACGGGGGATGTCCTGCCGCCGTGGTATGCAGCATCATCGCGTCCGTGGGACTTGGGGACATCGCCTTCCCGTATCGCGCGAAGCGCTCCTTCGGAGTGGTGTCATTCGCGTTCGTCTTCCTGATGCTGGTCCTTGAAGCTGAGATCGTCGTGTTCGTCGGTCTCGGCATCATCGCCCACCGGGTGGACCTGTTCCTCGACCTTCAGCCGGACATCCTGCCGGCGGCCGTCCTGGTGAGCCTCGTCGCGAGCGGCGTGTTCGCCTGGCGCGCCCGCGCCTGGAGCAAGGCCCGGATCGAGGGCCTTCGTGACTGGGGCGGGGCCGCCGCGACCTCCTATGCGGAGAAGATCGCCGCCCGCCGCACCACCAACCAGCCCTAGACACCAAGGCACTAGTACCGGCGGGGGAGCAGAATCCACCCGACGGCCGGTTCCTCCTACTCCCCTCCATCCCTAGCGTTCACGACGTGAATCGACTCGGGCTTCTGCTCGCCATGGGCCTCGCCGGCATCCTCACGATCGCGTTGATCGTCAGTGCCGACCAGTCGTACGCGGGGATCGACGGCCTCCGCGCCGTGACCGCGTACCCGCCCACGAGCGAGCAGGACCAGGCCGCAAAGCCGTCCGTACCGGTCCTTTCGGGCCTGTCCGGGCTCCTCGACGGCATCCGCGAGCTGCCCATCTTCGGCCTGTCGCCATCGCCCGATGCGACCGCGCTCGCCGGCGGAAGCCCGTCGGCCCCCGCTAGCGGCGCGCCCGCTCCGTCGACCCAGCCCGGCAGCCCGTCCCGGACGCCAGCCGACGCCTCGCCGGCGCCGGGTGGCGCGCCCTCGAGTCCCGCCCCTTCGACCCCCGCCCCTTCGACCCCCGCCCCGAGCCAGGCGCCCACGCAAGGACCGGCGACGCCCGCTCCCACGACCACGCCGACGCCGGCCCCGTCCTCGACGCCCACTCCGACCCCGAGCGGGACCCCCGCGCCGGCGCTGACCTTGGCCACGGACCGGGGCGCCACGGCGGTCGTGACCCTTGGCGACCTCGTCCCCGGCGACACGATCATCCGGACGATCACGCTCAAGAACACCGGGAGCCTCGGCTTCAAGTACGCCGTTTCGGCGACGCAGTCGGCCTCGACCCTCCTCTGGACCGACGCCACGAACGGCCTTCAGCTGACCGTCGCCACCGGCACCGGGACGGTCCTCTACAGCGGTCCGATCGCCGGTCTTGGCTCGTTGGCGAGCGCCACGGTCATGGCCCCGGGCGCCACCGAGCTCCTGCGCTACACCTTCGATTTCCCCGCGGGCGCCCCGGACATCTTCCAGAGCCTGATCCAGGACCTGACGCTCGTCTTCACCGCCACCCAGTACCCGTAGGGCCTCACCCGCTCGGGTGAGGGGTAGTACCAGGACGCGTCGCCTCTAGTACCAGCGAAGGACGGACTCTCCCCCTTGCGCCGGATGGAGCGAACGAGCCTGGGGGCCATTCTTCTCGTAGTCACCGCCGAGCACAGATCACGCGGGGCGGAAGAACGAAAGGGAAACGACAGATGCGTAAGCCAGTAGCGCTCCTCGCGGGCATGGCCCTTTCAGCCCTCGTGCTGATCGGCCTCACGGTCACGTCCAACAACTCGAGCGCGAGCTTCACCGCGACGACCACGAACCCGAGCAACTCGTTCGGATCCGCGACGCTGACGGCGAGCAACAACTTCGACGGCTCGACCGTCGCCAAGACCCTCATTTCGCTCACGAACGTGGTTCCCGGTGACACGGCGAACCGCACGGTGACGATCACCAACAGCGGCAACGTCGGCTTTACCTACGTCGGCGCGGCGTCGGCCACCGCCAGCACCGCCCTCTGGACCGACACGACGAACGGCCTGCAAGTCACGGTCAAGCGCGGCGCCACCGTCCTCTACACCGGCGCGCTGAAGAACCTCGCGATCCCGGCCTCCGGCACGATCGCCGCCGCCGGCACGGACGCGCTGATCTTCGACTTCTCGCTCCCGGTGAGCGCTCCGAACTCGATGCAGACGCTCTCGCAGGACTTCACGATCACCTACACGGCGACGCAGCTCGCCGGCACGGCTCGATAGCTCTCCACACCGGGGCGGTCCCGAGCGATCGGGACCGTCCCACCCCCACTGAACGAAAAGAAGGAAAGGAGCACAACGAAATGAACGCAGCGATCAAGATCACGATCTCGAGCCTCATCGTCGTGCTCTTCGCCTTCTCGCTCTTCTTCGTCGGCATCCGGGCCCTCGGCATGGCGACCTTCGTCGTCACCGGTGGCTCGATGGAGCCCACGATCCACAAGGGCTCGCTCGTGATCGACGAGCCGGTCGCCGCGGACAAGCTGCGGCTCGGCGACATCATCACGTTCGACCACTACGACCAGACCACGACGCACCGCATCGTCGGCCTCGAGGGCGCGGCGAGCGGCACGATGTTCTCGACCAAGGGCGACGCGAACCAGATCACGGACCCGGAGCCCCTCAGCTTCCCGGGCCGCGTCGGCCTCGTGAAGCTCTCGATCCCGGGCGTCGGCTACGCGGTCGCCTGGATGCAGTACATCTGGCGCCTCGGCGCGACGCTGGTCGCCGCGATGATCTTCTTCGGCTGCGCGGCCATGGTCTTCCTCAAGAAGGACAAGCCGACCGCGGCCCTGGCGCCGGTCCAGCTCAAGCGCGCCGGCTCCGCCAAGCTCACCCGCCTCGTCCCGGCCCCGGTACAGGCGACCACGACGATGAGCGCCGAGGCCAAGCGGATCTGGGACGAGCACGAGAGCTGGCTCCAGCAGGCCCCCTCGAAGGCGCGGGCCGCCTGATGAACAAGGACCGGATCTTCGCCGCCGCCTTCGTCGTGCTGGTGAGCACGGCGATCATCGGTTTCTCGGCCGGGAACACGGGCGCGACCTTCACCGGTGCCTCCACCAACCCGAACCAGGCGTGGGGCACCTCGAACGTGGTCGCCCCGACCTCGGTCACGCCGTCGTCGGCGATCGCGGGCGCGGTGAACCTGACCTGGCCGGCCACGACCACTCCGCCGAACGGTCACACGGTCACCTACCTGGTGTTCCGCAACGGCGTGCAGGTCGGCTCGACCGCCGCCCTGACCTACTCCGACACGCCGGGCTCCGACGGCACGTACAGCTACACCGTCCAGACGAAGATCGCGCAGGGCGCGGGCTTCTTCACCTCCGCGAGCAGCTCGGCGGGCAGCGGCCTTTCGGACCGCACCGCGCCGACGATGTCCGTGACCTGCAACGGCGGCTCGTGCGCCGGCTGGTTCAACGGCAACGTCACCGTCGTCGCGAGCGGCAACGACGGCACCGGCGTCGGCATGGGCACCGCGACCACGAACGTCGACGCCGCCGGCGCGATCACCTCGGCCGCCCCCCGCACCATCACCGTGAGTGGCCAGAGCTCCGCTGCCGGCCACACCCTCGCGTACTCGGGCGCCGACGCGGTCGGGAATGCCTCTGGCACCACCAACACGAACGTCAAGATCGACCTGACCGCGCCGACCGCGGCATCTGGCGAGACGCAGGTGAAGGGCGCGAGCGCCGGCCAGCTCCTCGTCAGCTGGACCGCCGGCACGGACGCGCTCTCGGGTGTCGCCGGGTACGTCGTGTACTGGGTCCAGACGAACGCGTGCCCGGCCGCGACACCCGCCAACTACCCGAACTCGGCCACCGTCGGGGCGGTCACGAGCTACACGATCAGCGGTCTCTCGTCGAACAGCCTCAACTACTGCACGTACGTTGCGACCAAGGACAACGCGGGCAACCTGGCCGCGGCGAGCAACGTCGGCGGGCCGAGCAAGGCCAAGTAGCAGCCACCGCGCTCGGCTAAACTTCCCCCGTGGGGGCGGCGTGAATCCAGAGGAGAAGTTCGGAACCGAAGGCCTCGCCTTCGACGACGTGCTCCTGATCCCCGCCCGGAGCGATGTCCTTCCCACGCAGGTCTCCACCCGCAGCTTCCTCACCCGTGAGCTCGCGCTCGACATCCCTCTGCTCTCCGCCGCGATGGATACCGTCACTGAGTCGCGCATGGCGATCGCCCTCGCGCGCCTCGGCGGCATGGGCGTCCTCCACCGCAACCTGTCGGTGGACGCGCAGGCCGGGCAGGTCAAGGACTGCAAGGCCGCAGGCGTTCGCGTCGGCGCCGCGGTGGGCGTCTCTGGAGACGCGGACGAGCGCGTAAGTGCCCTCGTCGCGGCCGGCGTCGACGTCGTCTTCGTCGACACGGCCCACGGCCACTCCGCGTCGGTGATCCGGATGGTCGAAAAGGTAAAGGCCCGGCATCGTGTCCAGGTTGTCGCGGGCAACGTCGCGACGGCCGAAGGGACCGACGAGCTCATCGCGGCGGGCGCCGACGGCGTGAAGGTCGGCATGGGTCCCGGCGCGATCTGCACCACCCGCGTCGTCGCAGGCGCCGGCATGCCGCAGATCACCGCCATCTACGACTGCGCGAACGCCGCGGCGAAAGCCGGCGTCCCCATCTGCGCCGATGGCGGCATCCAGGAGTCGGGCGACATCGCGAAGGCGCTCGGCGCGGGCGCGCACACCGTCATGCTCGGTGGGCTGTTCGCCGGCGTCGATGAATCGCCCGGCGATGTCGTCGAAACGGACGAGGGCCGCTTCAAGTCGTACCGCGGCATGGGCTCGATGGGCGCGATGCAGGCCCGGCAGACATCGCGCGACCGCTACGGGCAGGGCGACGTCTCCGAGTTCAGCAAGCTCGTGCCCGAAGGCATCGAGGGCCGGGTCCCCGCGCGCGGCGCGCTTGAGCCGTTCGTGCATCAGCTCATTGGCGGACTGCGTGCCGGCATGGGCTACACCGGCGCGGCGACGATCGAGGATCTGCGCATCAGGTCGCGCTTCGTTCGGATCTCCGGGGCGGGTCTGCGCGAGTCGCACCCGCACGACGTCCGGATCACCGCCGAGGCGCCCAACTACCGGGTCCGCACCTCCTGATGCTCGGTTCCGTCGAACGGGACCTCGCGCATCGCGCCCTAGACACAGCCAGGTCCCGCGGCGCCTCGTACGCCGACGTCCGCTTCGTGCGCCGTTCGGTCGAGGACGCGCAGGTGAAGAACGGCCATCTCGACAACGTGGATCGCTCGGAGATCTTCGGATTCTCCGTGCGCACGATCGCCGACGGGGCCTGGGGCTTCGCGGCGTCGCCGATCCTCACCGCAGCCGAGGCTGATCGCGTCGCCGCGCTCGCCGTCGAGGTCGCGCGCGCATCGGCGCTCACGAAGCTCCAGGATGCGCGGCTCGCGCCGGTGAAGCCCGTCACGGCCACGTACACGACGCCGATCGAGATCGACCCCTGGGCCATGCGCTTCGAGGATCGGGTGCAGCTCCTCGTCGATGCGGACGCGGCGATGCGGCACGCGCAGCCGTCGCTTCGCACCACGCGCGCCTCCTATGAGATCTGGCGCGAGGAGAAGCTGTTCGTCTCGAGCGAAGGTGCGGACATCGCGCAGACGCTCTACGAGACGGGCGCCTCGATCGTCGCGGAGTCCGTCGGTGACGGCGAGCAGCAGATCCGCACGTACCCTGGATCGGGCGGCCGGAGCCAGAACACGGCGGGCTGGGAGTACGCGCTCAAGTGGGACTTCGCGAAGCACGCGCCGCGCATCGCCGACGAGGCGGTCGCGCTCCTCACCGCGAAGCAGTGCCCGCAGGACATCACGACCTCCGTGATCTTGAGCTCGAACCAGCTGATGCTCCAATGCCACGAGAGCTGCGGGCACCCGATCGAGCTCGACCGCGCGCTCGGGACCGAGGCCGCGTTCGCCGGAACATCGTTCCTGACGCCCGACCGCCTCGGCTCGTTCCGCTACGGCAGCGAGCACGTGAACATCGCGATCGATGCGACCCGCAAGGGCGGGCTCGGGACATTCGGCTTCGATGACGAGGGCGTGCCCGCGAGCGAAGGCTGGGCGGTCAAGGACGGCGTCTTCGTCGGTTACCTCATGAGCCGCGAGACCGCGGCCGCGCTCGGCACCGTCTCGAACGGCACGGTCCGCGCGGACGGCTGGAGCCGGCTGCCGCTGATCCGCATGACGAACGTCTCGGTGATGCCCGGAACGGCAGGCTCGCTCGAGGATCTCATCGCCGACACCGACGACGGCATTTACATGGACACGAACCGCTCGTGGTCGATCGACGACAAGCGGCTCAACTTTCAGTTCGGCACGCAGATCGGGTGGGAGATCAAGAACGGGAAGCGTGGAGCGATGCTCCGCAACCCGACCTACACCGGGATCACCCCCGAGTTCTGGGGCAGCTGCGACGCGGTGTGCTCGGAATCCGAGTGGGTCATGTGGGGCACGCCGAATTGCGGCAAGGGCCAGCCCGGTCAGGTCGGGCACACCGGCCACGGCGCCGCGCCCGCGCGGTTCCGCGACGTGCGCGTCGGGGTCGTGAAGTGACCGACGCCCTCTTCGGCGAGCGTGAGCTGCGCGCGATCTGCGACAAGGCGCTGAAGGACTGCGACGGTGACCAGGCCGAGGCGGTCGTCATCGCGCGCAACGCGGCCCTCACGCGCTTCGCGAACGCGGCGATCCATCAGAACGTCGTCAGCCGCGAGGCCGAGCTCCGGGTGCGCGTCGTGCGCGGCACGCGCGTCGCGATGGTCACCACCGATCGCCTCGACGACGAGGGCATCCGCCGCGCGGCGACGGACGCGTCCGAGCTCGCGAAGCTCACACCCGAGAACCCAACCTTCGGCGGACTGCCGGGCGACCGCGGGCTCCGTCCCGCGCCGAGCGCGTACGTCGAGCGGACCTCCCGGACGACCCCACTGGACCGCGCGCGCGCCGTCAAGCAGCTGTGCGACGCGGCGCGAGCCGCATCGCTCAGCGCCGCCGGATACGTCTCGACCAGCACGCAGGAGCTCGCGATCGCGAGCTCGCTCGGCGTCTGGGCCTACGCGCCCGCGACCACGAGCGACGCCGAGCTCGCGGCGCTCGGCGATGCCGGCTCCGCGTTCGCGCAGCGCGTCTCGCCGGACTTCGGCGCCCTCGACGTCGCGGGCTGCGCGACCGAGGCGGTCGGCAAGGCGAAGGCCGCGCAGCGGCCGCGCGACCTGGCGCCTGGCGCGCACGAGGTCATCCTCGAGCCGTACGCGGTCCGCGACATCGTGACGTTCCTCGGGTCCCAGCTCACCGGCAACGCGATCGAAGAGGGCCGCTCGTTCGTCATCGGCAAGCTCGGCCAGCTGGTCACCGGCGACGCGATCACGCTCGTCGACGACCCATTCGACCCGAAGAGCATGCCGCGGCCGTTCGATCTCGAGGGCCAGCCCTCCGAGCAGATCGCGCTCATCGAGCGCGGTGTGGCCAAGGCCGTGGTCTACGACTCGGGCACCGCGTACCGCACGCGCCAGAAGAACACCGGCCACGCGCTGCCGCCGAATCCGTTCACGCCGGCCGCACCCATGCATCTGCGCTTGGAGCCGGGCACGAAGACGCGCGATCAACTTATTCAAGAATCTAAAAGGGCCGTCCTCGTGACGCGGTTCTGGTACACGCGGTGGGTGCATCAGCTCCGCACGATCGTGACCGGCATGACGCGCGACGGGACGTTCGCGATCGTCGACGGCGAGATCGCGTACCCGGTCAAGAACTTCCGCTTCACGCAGTCGTACCACGAGGCACTCGGCGGGACGCTCGGTGTGGGCTCGGACCTGGCCCTGCTCCTCGCGGGCGAGCAGTTCGGCCTGCAGGTGAGCGCGTACCGCGTGCCGGCACTGCACCTCGCCTCATTCAACTTCACGGGCGCGACGCAGTACTGATGGGTGCGCGCGAGACCATCGCCGTGCTCGACTACGGCGGCCAGTACGTGCAGCTCATCGCGCGACGCGTGCGCGAGTCGCGCGTGTACTGCGAGATCTTCCCGCACGACGTCACCGCGGACGAGCTCGCGTCCCGCGGTGTCATCGGCGTGATCCTCTCCGGTGGTCCGGCCAGCGTGTACGAGAAGGACGCGCCGCTCGTGGATCCCGCGATCCTCGATGGCCGCTTCCCGGTGCTCGGCATCTGCTACGGGATGCACCTCATGGCCCACCTGCTCCCCGGTGGCGAGGTCGTCGCCGAGGGGAAGCGCGAGTTCGGTCCCGCGACGCTTGCGGTCCAGGACCGCACCGGCATCTTCGACGGGCTCGGCGAGGCCGAGCGCGCGTGGATGAGCCACGGTGACTCGGTCCGCACGCTTCCGACGGGCTTCCACGGCGTCGCCAGCACCGACCGTCTCGCGGCCGCAGCGATGAGCGACGGCGCGCGCCGCTTCGGCGTGCAGTTCCACCCCGAGGTCGCGCACACCCCGCGCGGTGCGGAGATCCTGCGGAACTTCGTGCTGCACGTGTCCGGCGCGAAGGGCGACTGGACACCCGCCGCGTTCGTCGAGGAGTCCGTCGCGGATCTGAGACAGGTCATCGGCGACCGGCACGCGGTGCTCGCGCTCTCCGGCGGCGTGGACTCCGCGGTCGCGGCTGCGCTCGTGGCGCGCGCGATCGGCGACAAGCTCACCTGCGTCTTCGTCGACACCGGGATGCTCCGCGAGAACGAGGCCGAACAGGTCGTGGCGACGTTCGGGCAGCGGCTCCGGCTGATCCCGGTCTACGCGGAGGCGCGGTTCCTCGCGAAGCTCGCGGGCGTGGCCGATCCCGAGCGCAAGCGCGCCATCATCGGCGAGGAATTCATCCGCGTCTTCGAGGAGGAGGCCGTCAAGCTGGGCACGGTCGACCTCCTCGTGCAGGGCACGATCTACCCCGACGTCATCGAGTCGCGGTCGAAGGACAGCAAGACGAGCGCGCGCATCAAGACCCACCACAACGTCGGTGGGCTGCCTGAGATCATGTCGCTCGAGGTGGTCGAGCCGCTTCGCCGCCTGTTCAAGGACGAAGTCCGCAAGGTCGGCGTCGAGCTGGGCATCCCCGAGGACATCCTGTGGCGCCATCCGTTCCCTGGCCCGGGCCTCGCGGTGCGCGTCATCGGCGAGCTCACGAAGGAGCGGCTCGACATCCTTCGCCGCGCCGATGCGATCTTCCTCGAGGAGCTGCGGGCGGCGGATCTCTATCGCACCATCGCGCAGGCGTTCGCCGTGCTCACGCCCGTCCAGAGCGTGGGCGTCATGGGTGACTCTCGGACCTACGGCTTCCTCGTCGCGCTCCGCGCGGTCACGACGGAGGACTTCATGACCGCGGACTGGGCGCGCATCCCGTACGACGTCCTCGCGCGCATCTCCGCGCGCATCGTGAACGAGGTGCCCGCGGTGAACCGCATCGTCTACGACATCTCCTCGAAGCCGCCCGCGACGATCGAATGGGAATGAGCGAGCTGAGCTGATGCGCATCTTCAATGACGGCGCGCGTATGCGGCAGGTCATCGCCGACATGCGCGCCCAGCGGAGCCCGGTCCGGTCGCACACCGGATCGGGGCTGAACGCCCTCGTGCTCGGCGGTGGCGGACGCGAATACGCGATCGCCTGGCGGCTCGCGCGCTGCGGCAGCGTCGCGACCATCGATGCCATTCCCGGCACGCCGGCGATGAACCTCTTCGCCCGGACCATGGACATCTCGCTCGAGCGCGTGGATCGGATCGAGCAGCACATCGCCGCGTCGCACATCGACCTCGTCATCGTCGGCCCTGACGAGCCGATCGCCGCCGGTATCGGGGACGTCCTGCGCCGGACGGGCGTGTCGGTCGTGTGCCCATCTCGCGCCGCGGCGAAGCTCGAATGGAGCAAGTCGTTCGCGAAGGACGTCATGGCCGAGGCCGGCATTCCCACCGCGAGCTACCGCGTCTTCCCGGATGCGCAGACCGCGCGTCTGGGACTCCGTGACGGTCCGGTCGTGGTGAAGGCCGACGGCCTGGCCGGCGGGAAGGGCGTCATCGTGGCACGCGACCGCGCGGAAGCCGAGGCCGCGCTCTCGGCCGGCGCGGTGAGCGGCGGCACCGTCATCCTTGAAGAAGTGCTGACCGGCGAAGAGGCGTCGCTGCTCGCGCTCGTCGACGGCGAGACGGTGGTCGCGCTGCCGCCGGCGCGCGACCACAAGCGCGTGGGCGACGGCGACACCGGTCCGAACACCGGTGGGATGGGCGCCTGCTCGCCGACGCGCGTCCTCCCCGACGATGAAGCGCAGCCGCTCGCCGACCAGCTCATCGCGCCCGTCGCGCGCGTTCTCGCCGAGCGGGGGACGCCGTACCGCGGCGTCCTCTATGCGGGCTTGATGAAGACCGCGGAGGGCTGGAAGGTCCTCGAGTACAACGCGCGCTTCGGGGACCCTGAGACCCAGGTCATCCTGCCGCGCGTCGGCGGGGACTTCGCGAAGCTCATGCAGGCGCTCGGGGACGGGCGACTCGCGGCGTACACGCACACGAATCCGGTCCGCTTCAGCCAGCGCGCGTACGTGTCGGTCGCGCTCTGCGCCGAGGGGTACCCCGGCCGGCCGCGCGTCGGAGATCCGATCACGATCGGCGACCTCCCTGATGACGTGTGGACCTTCCACGCCGCATCGCGGCTCGCACCGAACGGCGGGTACGTCACGGCGGGCGGCCGCGTGATGCACGTCGTGGCGCAGGGCGACACACCCGCGCACGCGCGCGATCGTGCCTACGCCGGTGTCGAGCGGATCACGTGGCGCGGCAGGTCCTATCGTTCGGACATCGCCGCGTCGGAGGGCCGGGTGGAGGCAACAGCATGAGTGCGCAGGTGGCGATCGTCATGGGCTCGACGAGCGACGCGGCGGTCATGGCCGTCGCGGAGGAGACCCTCAAGGGCCTGGGCATCGAGCACGAGACCCGCGTCCTCTCGGCGCATCGCACGCCGGATGAGGTCCGTGACTGGGCCCGCGGCCTCGCGGGTCGCGGCATCAAGGTCGTGATCGCGGCCGCCGGTGGCGCAGCTCATCTCGCCGGTGCGGTCGCCGCGCATCAGACGCTGCCGGTCATCGGGGTCCCGCTCGTGTCGCCGAACGCGATCGCCGGCGGGCTGGACGCGCTCCTCTCGACGGTGCAGATGCCGCGCGGCGTGCCGGTCGCGACCGTCGCCGTCGGCGAGGCCGGCGCGGCGAACGCCGCCATCCTCGCGGCGGAGATCATCGCCTTGAGCGACCCGGCATTGGCTTCGCGGATCCAGACCATGCGCCAGTCGATGGCCGCCCGGATCCTGTCCCCGTGACGTTCGCCTCGCGATTCGACGCGATCTCGCCCCTCGACTCGCGGTTCTACGGCGGCGACCCACAGCTCTACGCAGCGCTCCACCCGTACCTCTCGGAAGAGGGACGCGTGCGCGCGCAGGCGAAGGCCGAAGCCGCACTCGCGCGTGCGCTTGCCGAAGAGGGCATCGCGACGAAGGAAGCCGCCGCCGCGATCGCGATGGCTGCGGACCGCGTCGGCGCGGCCGAGGTGTACGCCGAGGAGGCGCGCATCGGCCACGACGTCCGCGCGCTGGTGAACACGATCCGCGAGGGCGTGCCCGAGGATGCGCGCCGGTTCGTGCATCTCGGCGCGACGTCGATGGACATCGTCGACACGGCGAACGCCTGGCGCTACCGCGAGGCCGTGGACAAGGTGCTGCTCCCGCGGCTCGGGCTGCTCGCGTCGCGCCTTATCGCGCTCGCCGAGGGCGAGGCCGACACGGCGCAGGCCGGACGCACGCACGGCCAGCATGCGGTGCCGATCACCTTCGGCTTCGCGATCGCCGAGTACGTGAGCCGCATCGGTGGCCGGATCCTCTTCCTCCGCACCGCGGCGCATTCGCTCCCGGGCAAGCTCTCCGGCGCGGTGGGCGCGTACAACGCGCCGTCGCTGCTCTCGAAGGACCCGCGCGCGCTTGAGCGCCGCTACCTGGCGCAGCTCGGCCTCGTGCCGGCGAGCCACTCGACCCAGATCGTGGAGCCGGAGGCGTGGAGCGATCTTGCGCACGCCTGCGTCACCACGCTCGGCGTCATGGCGAACCTCGCCGACGACATGCGTCACCTGCAGCGGACCGAGATCGCGGAGATCGCCGAGGGCTTCCGCGCGCAGCAGGTCGGCAGCTCGACGATGCCGCAGAAGCGGAACCCGGTGTCGTTCGAGAACGTGAAGAGCATCTGGAAGGCGTTCATGCCGAGGGTCATCACGACCTACCTTGATCAGATCAGCGAGCACCAGCGCGATCTCACGAACTCCGCCTCGCAGCGCTTTTCCGGCGAGCTGCTCGCGGCGACCGCTTACGCGGCGACGCGGCTCGGCGCGTCCATCGACGGCATCCGCGTGGATCGCGAGCGCATGAAGGCGAACATCGGTCTGTCGAAGGGCGGCATCGTCGCCGAGGCGCTGTACGTGCTGCTCGCGAAGCACGGGCACCGCGATGCCCACGAAGTGGTGCGCCGGCTGACCCTGGAGGCCGATCGCGGCGGCAAGTCGGCGCTCGAGCTCGCCGGGCAGGATCCGGATCTCCGGCCGATCCTCGCGAAGCTGACGCCCGACGAGCGCAAGGTCCTCGATCAGCCCGACGAGTACCGCGGTCTCGCGTCGGATGTCGCGAGGGATGTGGCCGACACGTGGCGAACGAAGCTGGCGGGGGTGTTACCGGAATGACATTGGTGGAGTCCGCGATCTCAGGCGCAACGCTGTTCCGTCACGGCAAGGTCCGAGAGGTCTACGAGGCCGGTCCCGATCAGCTGGTGATGGTCGCGTCGGATCGTCTCTCGGCATTCGACGTCGTGCTGCCCACGCCGATCCCGGACAAGGGCCGCGTGCTGACGCAGCTTTCGAACTTCTGGTTCGGCCGCACGTCCAAGATCGTCCCGAACCACCTCATCGAGACCGACCTCGCGAAGTTCCCGGCGCCGTTCCGCGATCACCAGGAGCTCGCGGGCCGCTCGGTGCTCGTCCGCCGCGCGGAGCGCGTGGACTTCGAGTGCGTCGCGCGCGGCTACCTCGCGGGCTCCGGCTGGGCCGAATACAAGAAGGAAGGCACCGTCGCGGGCGAGCGGCTGCCCCGCGGCCTCGACGAGTCCGCGCGCCTCGAGGACCCGATCTTCACCCCGGCGACGAAGGCGATCACCGGGCACGACGAGAACATCTCGCGCGCGCAGCTCGCGGCGATCATCGGCCGCGACCTCGCGAAGCAGCTCGAGGACGTCACCATCGCGCTGTACCGCCATGCGCACGCCTACGCGCTCGGTCAGGGTCTGATCCTCGCCGACACGAAGTTCGAGTTCGGCCTCATCGACGGCACGCTCGTGCTCATCGACGAGGCCCTGACCCCTGACTCGTCGCGCTACTGGGACGCCGCGACGTACCGGCCGGGTAGCGCGCCGCCGTCGTACGACAAGCAGTTCGTTCGCGATTTCCTGAACGCGCAGGGGTGGGACCACGAGCCGCCGGGCCCGGCGCTCCCCGCCGACGTGCTGCGCGGCACGAGCGAGCGCTACCGCGAGTGCTACCGCAAGCTCACCGGCACGGATCTATGACGAGGTACGTCGCGACGATCCGGGTCCGGCCGAAGGCCGAGATCCGCGACCCGCAGGGCGAGGCCATCGCCGGCGCGCTGCGCTCGCTCGGTACGGACGTCGCCGAGGTGCGTACCGGCAAGGAGATCGTCGTGCGGTTCGCCGCTGCGGATGAGGACGCCGCCCGCAGCGCCGCGACGAGCATGGGGGACCAGCTTCTCGCGAACCCGGTGATCGAAGAGTTCGTGGTGCAGGTGGCGGCCGAGTGAGCGGCTGCGCCGGACGCGGCCGGAGGCCGCGGTGATGAAGGTGGCTGTCCTCCGCTTCCCGGGCACGTGGAGCGAGAACGACTTCGCGCACGCCCTCGGGCTCGTCGGCGCCGACGCGGAGATCCTGTGGCACGCCGACGCGGATCTGCGCGGCTACGACGCGGCCATCGTTCCCGGTGGCTTCACCTACGGCGATTACCTCCGCGCCGGCGCGATCGCGGCGATCTCGCCCGCGGCTGCGCAGCTGCGCACGGCCGCGGCGGAGGGCATGCCGATCCTGGGCTCGTGCAACGGCTTCCAGATCCTCTGCGAGATCGGGCTGCTGCCCGGCGCGCTCGTGCGCAACCGTCATCAGGAGTTCCGCTGCGACTGGGTCCACCTGCGCATCGAGAGCGATCGCACGCCGTTCACGACCGGTCTGGGGGGCGAGATCGTGCGCATGCCCATCGCGCACGGCGAGGGCTGTTGGGTGGCCGACGAGCTCACGCTCGCGCGCGTCGAGGCCAACGGCCAGGTCGTGTTCCGCTACACCGACGCGCGTGGCGGAGCGACCCCCGAGTCCAACCCGAACGGGAGCACCGCGAACATCGCGGGTCTCGCGAACGAGGCCAGCAACGTCGTCGGCCTCATGCCGCACCCGGAGCGCTGCAGCGAGGAACTGCTGGGCGGGACCGACGGGGAACGGATCCTGTCGACCTTGGCCGCCTTGACCGGTGTTCGACACACCGGCATGGCCCCTGCATCCGTTCAAT
>JBBRQB010000028.1:0-31670 GCA_038227105.1 Candidatus Limnocylindria bacterium
CGTAGTCGGTCGCGAAGCTGGCCTGGCTGCCAACAGCCAGTCCAAGGCCTGCGAGCAGGATGGCGAGCAGCAGGCCGCCGCCTGCGAGGATGAGGTCGAGTGTCCGGCGTTTCATGTCGTTCTTTCTCCGATTGCGTTCTGGTGGATCAACGATGCGCGTCCGCAGACGGGCTGGGGAGGGTCGTTCGGCATAGCCCAGCGGGGCGAAGCCGACCACGCCGCCGAGCCCGGGCGCAGCTCGAGGCGGCGCCACCACCGTCTGTC
The DNA here is from genome assembly GCA_038227105.1 of Candidatus Limnocylindria bacterium. Lineage (GTDB taxonomy): Bacteria > Chloroflexota > Limnocylindria > P2-11E > P2-11E > UBA4735. The sequence continues at coordinate 265 of JBBRQB010000028.1, forward strand.
GCCGCCTGATCGTGACGCTCCGGAAGCGCTTCCTAATGACCGAACCGTCATGACCCGGGAGGGCGAGCAAACGACCATGCGGATACGGGGCTGGCTGCCGTGGGGACAGCTGGTGGAGGCGACATGATCACGCAACCCAAGACGACACCGAAGGACACAGCGCAGGGCAAGCCGTGGGTGCTGCTCGTCGAGGACGAGCCTACCGTCAGCAAGCTCGTCGGAAACCTGCTGGATGAAGCCGGTTACGAGCACGCGTCCATCGCCGAACACACCCAGATCCCCGACGCGATCGAGCGGTGGCAGCCGCAATGCATCATCCTCGACAGCGAACCGGGATCCAAAGGTCACGATCGCTCCTGGGCCGACGCTGCCGCGATCCGCCGCGCGTATCCCGAGCTTCCGGTCCTGATGTTCACCGGAGACCCTGCGTCCCTGGCCGAGGCCCGCGCTCGCAAGACGAGCCGGAGCAAGGCGGCTGGGTACGCGGGCGTTATCGACAAGCCGTTCCTCGTTGTCGAGTTTCTCGCGACGCTCAAACACGCGGTGGACACATCGAAGGCACCCCACCTCACGCGGGGGAAGGGAATCAGATCAGAGGCGATCAGCATGTTCCCAGACCTCGGCGGCGTGGCCTCAGCGGACTGGAGCGTGGCCGACTTCTTCAGCATGGCCGTGCACGAGCTCCGGACACCGCTGACCTCGATCGACGGTCACGCGCAGCTCGCGCAGCGGTTCATCGAGAAGGATCCGACCCGCGCGGCCGAGTCGCTCGTCCGGATACGCGAGCAGAGCAAGCGTATGAACCGGCTCATCGGGGATCTCCTCGACCAGGCCCGGGTGAGCGTGGGCGCCCTCAGCATGGAGGTCGTCACGTTCGACCTCGGAGTCGCGACGGCGATCACGATCGGATTGCACGAGCACGAGCTCAGCCCGCAGATCACGTTCACGACGACGCCGTCCGTCCGCGTGCAGGGTGATCCCGAGCGGATCGCGCAGATCATCGGGAATCTCCTCGACAACGCGATCAAGTACAGCCCGCCAGGCGCGCCCGTCACCGTCGCGCTCACCGTCGACGGTCGGGAGGCGTTCATCCGCGTATCCGACCACGGGATGGGCGTGCCGGCAGACGAGCGCGATCGCGTTTTCGCGCCTTTCTATCGGACCTCGCGCACCCGGGACATCCCCGGTACGGGGCTCGGCCTGCACATCAGCCTGCGCATCGCCGAACAGCACAAGGGCCGGCTCTGGCTGGAGCCGGACACCGGAGAAGGGTGCGTCTTCGTGCTGGCGCTCCCGCTTGCGGCGCCGGTCCGCTCGTGACGGTAGGGTCATACCGGACGTGCCGGTAGACCCGAGCATGTGAGACCCGCCTGAGGAGGCACTATGTCGCGACGAACCGGATCCCGCGCCAGGCTCAAGGCCGCACGGCGCAGCGCCAAGAACCCCGACGTCAAGAAGAAGAAGCCGGTCGAACGGCCGGGCAGCGGGCCGCTCCCCGAAGTGGGAACGCGTCCGACGCGGTGATCGCCGTGGGGATATCGATCCCGCTTCCCCTGGATTGAGCATCGACGACCTTCACCGCACCACCCGGAACCACCTCGAGACCGGTGATCGAGCGTACGCGGGAGGCAGTGCCGGCCTGGCGGATCACCTCCATGACGGCGTCGCGGTGTACGACCCCGACGGGCACCTTCGCTACTGGAATGCCGCCGCCACGAGCATCACCGGCTGGCAGCGCACAACGGCGGAGGCAGCCGCGTTCCTGGATCGGGCGTCCGGCCTGGCCGAGATCCGCCCCGGCAAGTGGATCGAATCGAGGCGCGTCCGTCTCGAGTGGGATGGCTCACCGGCCGAGGCCGTGCTGTTCAACGACGTCACGTCGGAGCGCCGGCTGCGCGACACGGAACAGCAGCTCCGCGACATCGGACTGATCGATCCGGTCACAGGCCTGATCGGAGAGCGGCTGCTTCGCGATCATGCGCGCCGCGCGGTCTCTCTGGCCACTCGTGACGGTCGGTCCGCCGGCATCATCTGGCTCGCGCTGGATCGATTCACCGGCTCTGGCACTGGCGCGAACGTCGTCGCCGACGAGGTCATGCGGCAGTCCGCGCGCCGCATCGAGACGGCCGTACGCACGAGCGACGTTGTCGCGCGTCCAGATGCGGGGTCGATCGTGGTCATGCTCACCGCCCTCACCACCAGCGCCGATCTGCAGTTCGTCGCCGTGCGGCTGCTACTCGTCCTGGCGCCGCCGTGCCTCGTCGAGGGGCGCGAGCGATCGGTCGCGGTACGAGCCGGTGGCGCTGTGTTCCCTCTTCATGGCAACGGATCGGACGCGCTGATCGACGCCGCCCGCAATGCGGCCGCGCAGTCCGCGGTCACCGGCGGACAGCTCGTCATGGCGCAGGCGTCGGAAGGAATTGCGGTCGGTGCCTGACGTCCTCCGGATCCTGGTCATCGAGGACGACGGGCCGACCCGCGAGCTGCTCGCCGAGGTCCTCTCGGAAGGTGGCCATCGCGTCGCGCTCGAGTCGACCGGCCTCGGGGGAAAGGCGCGCGCGCTCAGCGAGCCCTTCGATCTGATCCTCTGTGACGTCGGGCTCCCGGACATCAATGGATTCGCGGTCGCCGAGCAGGTGCGTGCCGCTGGCGTCCGGACGCCGCTGGTCGCGCTCAGCGGGCACAACGACGGCACGTACGTCGAGCGCGCGCGCGCGGCGGGCTACGACGAGTACCTCGCAAAGCCGATCCGGGCGAGCGTTCTGCTCGCCGAGATCGCCAAGGTGATCAGCCTGCGCACCTCGCCCGCAGCGGCGGCGAGCCAGGTCCCGCCTCTCGTCCCGGTCAAGCCGCGGCCGCGCGGCGTCCTCGGCGGGCTCGTCGTGGTCGCAATGGGGATCCCGTTCATCCTGCAGCCGCTCGGCGTACCGAACGCGGCGTCGTACCTGTTCGTCGCGATGGGGGCGGCGTTCCTGATCTCGTACCTGCGCGGTCACCAGTACGTCTACCTGATCCCGATGGTGACGCTTACCTCATTCGGCATCGCGCTCCTTCTGCCCACGTGGGTCGTGCTCCGACCGGAGACGATCGCGCCCGCGTTCGTAGGGGTCATCGCCCTCGGATTCCTCGTGGCGTTCGGCCTCGCGCCGGAACGGCGTTGGCCGTTGATCCCGGCGGCCGTGCTCGGCGCGGTGGCCGCGACCCGCCTCATCACCGGGTCGTCGCCGATACCGGCCATGCTCGAGCCGTATCTCGTGCCGGTCGTGCTCGTCGGCGTGGGCCTTTACCTGTTGATCGAGCCGCAGGGGCCGTGACCGCGCGGCGCATCGTGCCGCTCGCGATGCTCGTCGCAACGCTCGTCGCGCTCATCGTCTGGTGGGCGCCTCGCCTTCCGGTCTCCTCTGACTGCCCGACGGATGTCTCCTTCGCTCACTTCTGCACCGTGCTGCCGACAAATGCGCCCGAGTCCGCCGTTGCCGTGGTCGATCACCTCAGCCCCTGCACCTCGTCCGCGGCCCCCGGCGCGTCGTTCTGCCTGGTCCTGCCGACGCCCGCTCCGGGCATGGATCGCACCGAGCTCCTGGTCCAGCGGCGCGACGCCTGCGCTCTCCTTGAATCGGGGGAGGCGCCCGATTTCTGTCTCATCGTCCCCACCGGCGGCGCGTCGACCGCGGCCCTGCAGCGCGACCTCGCGCTCGCGCAGCTCCGCCAGCGTCTCGGCGCGGACTTCCGGCGCTCCACGGCCGGCGGCGTCCAGCTGTGGAGCGAAGTAGGCGTGTCCGCACCGGTGGTCGAGGGCGCGATCCGTCTGATCACCGCCGACGCGGCCGCGGTCGAGGACTACTTCGGCCGCAGGTACCAGCAGCCGCCCGCGGTGTTCCTCTTCTTGTCGCAACAGTCGTTCGGCCTCGCCCTGCAGCGGCACTTCGGCGTCAACGCCGCGCTCGCCACACAGATGTCGCGGCAGCTCCTCGGCGTTCTGCTCACCGGCTCCGACGCGGTGGCCATCAATGGTCAGTTCATCGTCACGACGGGGCGGCCGGTGGTCTACCGGCACGAGCTGACGCACGTCCTCATCCACCAGCTCGCCGGCGACCGCATCGCGAACTGGCTCGACGAGGGCCTCGCGACGCTCGTTTCGGCGGTCGATCCGGGCACGATCGACGTCTTTCGGGCTTCCGCGCTCGCATCGCTGCGGACCGATCCCCGGGCGCTCTCGGTCTTCACCGATCCGCGCGATTGGCAGACGGTCAACAGCGCCTACGGGAACCGCGCCTACGGCGTCGCGGCGGAAGCCTCCCTCGCCATGGAGCGCCGCATCGGCCGGGGCGGGGTGACGGGGCTGCTCGAGTCGCTGGGGCGCGGCGCCGCGTACGAAGATGCGTTCCGCTCCGCAATGGGGGAAACGCTCGACGATTTCATCGCGACGTTACCTTCCACCGTCCGTTGAGTCCAGATTGCCCCGCGTGACGGTTTCGTCATGCCTCGGGTCACCTGCCAGACGACCATTCCAACCGATAGCCGCGACGGATGACGCGTGCTCGAAATGGACGGCGGTACAACATGGTCACATCACGTTTCTTCAAGGTCAGTGCCTTCCTCGCGATGGCGCTGCTCATGCTCGGTTCGATCGCGCAGAGCGGCGCTCAGGTGAGCGCGGCGCCCCTGAGCGCGCCGGTCAATCAGTGCAATAACGACGCGGCAAGCAACGCGGGCGGGCAGGGGCTCGCCTGCACGGTCACGGTGACGAACTTCGTGACCAGCACCGGCGCGAGCACCGGCACCCCATCGACGATCACCGTGACGCGGTGCGTCGGAGCGGCGGGGCCGATCAGCGCTGGCGCCGGGACGTGCGCCACGACGACCTCGACGTCCGCCTCCCCGGTCACGCAGATCACGCAGTGTGACGGCGTCTCGAACGGCGGCGGCGGCGTGCTCATCTGCACGGTCACGATGACCAACAACATCTCGGGCACCGTCACACCGACGCCTGCGACGGTCTACCAGTGCATCGGCTCGGTCATCACGGGCACCGGTGCGCCGGGAACCTGCACTCCCGTGAATACACCTGGCGTGACCTCGGTCACCGCAGCGACCGTTGGTCAGTGCAACGGCTCCGGTAACGGTGGCACGAGCGTCGGCTTCATCTGCACTGTCTCCACCGGATCCACCACCACCGCTGGACTTCCCGTGAACATCGACCAGTGCAACGGCTCGACCAACGGTGGCGGCGCCCTCACGCGCTGCAGCGCCACGGTCAACAGCGTGATCGTCAGTGCACCGACCGCGGCACCGGTCGCCACCGCGACCCCGATCCCGACAACGACCCCGGTAGCCGTCGCCGCTCCGACTGCCACCCCGGCACCGGTGACGAGCCTGCCCTCGACGAGCACGTCCGATCAGTCGGGCCTCGTTGCCCTGCTCGGTCTCGCTCTCGCGATCATCGGTGCGTACATCGTCCGAGTGCGGAGGACCGTGCCGACCAAGAACTGATCCAGCCCGTCCCTCTGCTCGAGACCGCGCGGTCAACACCCTCCCGACCGCGCGGTCTTCCCTTGTCCGTCATGACGCGCTGGTCATGATGCGAACGCCCGCACCAGTCACGCTTGCGGACATGACCACTGAAGCCGGCATCCACACGATCGTCGTCCAGGAGCTGCGCCTCCGTGACGGCGCCGATGCGGGCGAGGCAGCGCGGATCGTCGCGGCAGCGCCCTCCGGACGCGGCACCGCGGTGCCGATGCTCACCAGCATCGACGACGAGCGCGACGTCGTCGTCGTGCGCGCGGTGCACGCGGGCGAGACACCCGAGTCGGATACGGCGCAGCGATCGCCGCTCGATCGACTCGCCGCGTCATGGCAGCCGGCACAGCGCTATCTCCCGCGGATCACGGAGCGGAGCGCCACCGAACCGTCGCACTTTCGTCTGGCCGTCACCGGCTCCGGCATCACCAACGGGGCCGACCCTGTCGCTCCGGCGCCCGATGGCATCCCCGATACATCGACGCGTACCAAGCTGGACCTGCTATGGGTCGGCGTGCCGCTCGGTTCGTACGGTGGCCTGCTCGTCCTGCTCGGCAGCGACGACGAAGCGGTCGCGCGGCCCGACCCACGCGAATGGCCGCTTCCACTGAGCCGTTCGCTCGGTGTCAGGATCTACGACAGCCGGAGGTAGACTCCATGGATGCCAAGGGGCTCGAGGCTCGGTACCGATGCCCAGCTAGCTGACCGGTCCGCGCGCGTCCTCATCGTGCTCGCCGATCACGCGCTGTCCAACACCGTCGACCTGACACTGCGGCATGGGCGCTACGACCGGCGGTCCGAGAGCACCGTGGTCGCGGCGCGTGAGGCGATCGCGGACTGGAAGCCGCACCTGATCCTGCTCGACATCGACCTCGAAGCGGGCGCCGGGATCCAGCTCCTCGACGAGGCGCGCACCGGCGGCCCGCTGGGTCTGATCGCGCTCACCAGGCGCAGCGACCTTCGCGGGAAGCTCGACGCGTTCGAGCGCGGCGCCGACGATTACATCAGCATCCCGTTCGTACCCGACGATCTGGTCGCGCGCGCACGTGCCGTACTTCGGCGGACCCACGGGAACGCCGGCGAGCTCGTCCCGCGCCTTCGGATCGGCGACCTCGAGATCGACGTGTTGAACCGGAAGGTCTCCGCGGGGGATCATGACCTGCACCTCACGTCGCTGGAACAGGCGCTGTTGTACCTGCTCGCCGCGAACGCCGGCAGCGTCCTCACACGCGAGCAGATCCTCGACGCGCTCTGGGGCACCGATTTCGTGATCGAGAGCAACGTCGTCGACCGGCACGTCCGGGCGCTCCGGGCCAAGCTTCAGGACGACTGGCACAAGCCCCGGTACATCGAGACCGTGCCCGGCTCCGGATACCGCTTTGTCTCCGTCGGCGCAGAGATCGTTCCGGTCGAATAGGCAAAGCTCGGCCTGAGCTCGTCTCACCGTTACCTGCGAACGCCACGGATCTGTCCGATCCCTCCCATCTGGGCCGGAGATCGCTCCCCGGCGCCTGACCCCTGTACGGGCGTGACTCGCGGGGGTAGATTCGCTCTCGACTGAGACCTGATTCAGGATTCAGGTTTGGGTCGGGAGGCGTGGTTGGGGCGAGCGGCCGTCGCGGCGCGTCCACTTCCGGTCACCGCGCGCGGGCAGCGCACGCGGCAGAAGCTCATCGACGCGGCCGAGCACGTGTTCGGCGGCGCCGGCTATCACCAGGCTGGCATCGCGGAGATCACGCAGCGGGCCGGCGTCGGCCTCGGCACGTTCTACCTGTACTTCCCGGACAAGCACGCCATCTTCGCCGATCTTGTGCGCACCCTGAACCACCGGCTGCGCGCCGACATCCAGGCGTCCATCGCCGCCCTCGACGACCGGGTCGATCAGGAGGTCGCGGGCTTCGAGGCCTTCTTCACGTTCCTCGAGCACCATCGCAACCTCTACCAGGTCATCCGTCAGGCCGAGGCCGTGGATCCGTCCCTGCACCGGTGGCATTACGAGACGCTCGCAAAGGGCTACGTCCGCGGCCTCCGCGCGGCACAGGTCGGCGGGCAGATCGCCGGCGACCTCGATCCCGAGGCCGTCGCGTTCGCGCTCATGGGCATCGCCGAGGCGTTCGGGATGCGCTGGGTCTACTGGGACAAGAAGCGTCCCTCCGCCGCCGCCCGCCGGTCGGTGCGGCTCCTCATCGAGCGCGGTCTGCGACCGCGAGCGGGCGCCAGGACATGAGCGTCGGCATCGTGGATACCGGTGCGTACGCACCTGCGCGTGTGCAGACCGCGGAGGAGATCGCGGAGCTCTCCGGGATCCCCCTCGAGGTGGTGCGCGACCGCTTCGGATTGACCGGCAAGCACATCGCCGCGGCCGACGAGCATGCATCGCATCTCGCGGCGAAGGCGGCGGCCCCGCTGCTCGAGCGCAATCCGGGGCGCATCGGCGCGCTCATCTACATGGGGAGCCCGTACCGCGACTTCCCGGTCTGGGGAGCCGGCCCGAAGGTCCAGCAGCTCCTCGGCCCGGCGGCGGTGGGCTCGCTCGCGTTCGACGTCCAGGGCAACTCAGGCGGAGCACCGATCGCGATCAAGGTGGGGAAGGCGCTCCTCGAGAGTGACCCCGCACTCGGTCAGGTGCTGCTTGCCGGCGGCTCGCGCGAGCACGATCTCGTGGACTTCACGAATCAGCGGTCGCGCTTCATGTTCAACTTCGGCGCCGGTGGAGCCGCGATGCTCCTTCGCGCGGGACATCCGGAGAACATTGTCCTCGAGACCGCCGGCTTCACCGACGGGTCCTTTGCTGACGACGTGATGGTGCCTGCGGGCGGCTCGCGCGAGCCCGCGACGCTCGACACGGTCCGCGCGCGGCGTCACTACCTGGACGTCCGCGATCCGCAGGAGATGAAGGAGCGCCTCGATCCGGTCTCCGCCGGCAACTTCGTGCGCGTCGCACGCGAAGCCGTCGACCGCAGCGGCCGCCGCGTCGCCGACATCGCGCTCCTCTGCACGATCCACACGAAACGCTCGCTGTTCCACAAGGTCCTCGACGGCCTCGGCCTCTCCGAGGACCGCGCGATGTACCTCTCTGACCACGGGCACATGTCCGCGGTCGATCCGATCCTTGGGCTGCACCGCGCACGGGAGCAAGGCCGGCTCCACGATGGCGACCTGGTCGTCTTGCTCGCTGCGGGCACCGGCTACTCGTGGTCGGCGACGGCCATCGCCTGGGGTCGCGCATGACCGCCGCACCGGTCGTGTCGGGGCTGCGTGAAACGGCGCCGGTGCCCGAGTACGGCATCGCCTCCTGGCTCGCGAAGCGCGCGTACCTCGATCCGCGCAAGGAAGCGCTGATCGAGGGCGAGAGGCGCGTCACCTACGCGGAGCTGGACGAGCGCGTCACCCGCCTCGCGCATGCCCTGCGCTCGTTCGGGATCTCGGCCGGCGACCGTGTGGCGACCTGCTCGGTCAACTGCAGCGAGTTCGTCGAGGTGCTCTTCGCGACCGCGCGCATCGGCGCGATGCTCGTGCCGCTCAACTGGCGCCTCGCGCCGCGCGAGCTCGAGTACCAGCTGGCGGATGCCGGTGCAGGCGTGCTGTTCGTCGCACCGGAGCAGCGCGCGCTCGTGGCCGAGCTGCGAACGGAGATCTCCGCATCACGGCAGGTGGTCTTCGGCCCGCGCTACGAGACGCTCCTCGCCGAGAGCGGTGCGGCACCGATCCCCGAGACCGAGCAGGCGCGGTTCACCGACCCGCATCTCATCCTCTACACCGCGGGTACGACCGGACGCCCGAAGGGCGCGATGCTGACCCATGCGAACCAGTTCTGGAACTCGGTGAACATGACGGCGCCCGTCGGCATCACGGGGTCAGACACCACCATCACGACGCTGCCGATGTTCCACTCCGGCGGCATCGGCCTCTACACGGTGCCGATGATCCATCTTGGCGGCCGCGTCGTCGTCGTCCGTGCGTTCGAGCCCGACCGGCTGCTCGCCCTCGTCCGCGAGCACGGCGTGCGGCTGATCTTCGGCGTGCCGGCGATCTGGCTTGAGCTCCTCAAGCGGCCCGACTTCGACAAGGCGTACCTGCCATCGCTCACGTTCTGCGTCTCGGGCGGCGCGCCGCACCCGATGGCGATCATCGACGGTGTCTCCGATCGAGGCTTCACGTTCCTGCAGGGATACGGTCTGACGGAGACCGCGCCCGGCGGGACGCTGATGCCGATCGCCGACGCGCGCCGGAAGGCTGCGACCGCGGGCAAGCCGGCGATGCACGTCGAGCTGCGCGTCGTCGCCGACAACGGCCGCGCCAGCGCGCCGGACGAGATCGGCGAGGTGCAGTTCAAGGGACCGAACGTGTTCGCCGGCTACTGGGGCCGGCCGGACGCGACCGCCGAAGCGTTCACCCCCGATGGCTGGTTCCGCACCGGTGACCTCGGTCGCCTGGACGACGAGGGCTTCCTGACGCTCGTCGACCGGAAGAAGGACATGGTCATCACCGGCGGCGAGAACGTGTACTCCGCCGAGGTCGAGGACGTGCTCTTCGCGCATCCCGCGGTCGCCGAGGCGGCGATCATCGGCGTCCCGGATCCCAAGTGGGGCGAGTCCGTCTTCGCCGTCGTCGTGCTGCGGCCCGGCGCCGCGGCGACCGCCGACGACCTCATCACGCACTCCCGCTCACACCTCGCGAAGTACAAGACGCCGAAGGGCGTCGCCTTCGTCGAGACGCTCCCGCGCAATGCCGCGGGCAAGGTCCTGAAACGTGAGCTCCGCGAGCGATTCGGGGGTGCGCGAGTGGAGTAACGGCCGATCCGGCCTCGCGATCGCAATAGGAAGGAGCACCATATGCGCAAGACACTGGCAACGATCCTCGCGGCGTCCGCGGTCATCGCGGCAGCCTGCGGTGGCGGCACTGCGAGTCCGTCGGCGACCACGGCCGCCGCGACGACCGCGGCGCCGAAGGCCGCGATCAAGCTCGGCGCGCTGCTGCCGCTCACCGGACCGTCAGGGGCGACCGGCCTCGACATGAAGGACGGCTACGAGCTCGCGAAGGCACAGATCAACGCCGCCGGCGGCGTGAACGGCGCGCCGATCGACATCATCTACGAAGACGACAAGAACGACCCCGCAACGGCCGTCGCCTCGTTCGAGAAGCTCGCCAACAACGACAAGGTCGAGGTCTTGATGGGTGGCCTCGCCAGCACCATCAGCGCCGCGCTCATCGAGCCGGCGAAGAAGGCCGCCATCCCGATGGCCTGGACCGGCGCGGCAGCGACCGCCGTCGAGAAGGGCTTCACCGACCAGGCGTTCTTCTTCCATTACCACCCGTGGGAGTACCAGAACTCGCTCTCCGCGCTCGCGTTCCTGAAGTCGACCCCATACAAGACCTGGGCGATCGTCTATGAGGACGGTCTCTTCGGCACGGGTGCGACCGATGGGCTCAAGACCGCGCTCCCCGCGCAGGGTCAGACCGTCTCGATCGCCGAGGCGTTCAAGACCGGCTCGACCGACTTCACCGCGCTCCTCAACCGGGTGAAGGCCGCGAACGCCGAAGGCCTCATCATCGTGCCGTTCGCGGGCGACATCATCCCGCTGCTCACGCAGATGCGTGAGGTCGGGCTCAAGCCCAAGATGGTCTACGCATCGCCACCCTCGTTCCCCCCGGACTTCGGCAAGTCGCCGGTCGCCGAGGGCGTCGCCGGTCTCACGCTGTGGACCGAGGACATCCCGGCTCCCGCGTCCAAGAAGTTCGTCGCGGACTTCAAGGCGAAGTACAACCACTCACCGGTCAGCTACTGGTCGGCGCTCGCCTACACCAACGTGATGACCGCGGTGGACGCACTGAAGAAGTCCGGCGTCGGCAACAAGGCCGGCTGGATCACGGCCATGGAAGCCACCAGCTACGCGTCACCGCTCGGGCCAACGCTCAAGTTCACCCCGAGCCAGTTCATCAAGCACCAGGGCTTTACCAGCCTCGTCAGCTTCCAGTGGCAGAGCGGCAAGCAGGAGATCGTGTTCCCTGCCGACCTCTCGACCGCCAAGCTGAAATAGCCGAGTAGAAGGAGAGGGCGTGGAGGCGCTGCCGCAGACCCTGCTGTTCGGAATCCTGCGTTCCGGCCTCTACGCCCTCACCGCGCTCGGCCTCGCCATCTCGCTCGGCGTCATCGGCGTTGTGAACTTCGCCCACGGCGAGTTCGTCATGATCGGGGCCTACATCGGCTTCTGGACGTACCTCCTGGCCTCCGGCCCGCTCGGGCTCGGGCCCTCGGTGAGCCCGGTCGTGATCCTCATCGGCATCCCCGTGTCCGCGCTCGTGCTGTACCTCGTCGCTGCGGGTATCTTCCGGGTCGCGCTGAAGCCCGTCCTCCGGCAGCCTGAGATCAACCAGATGCTGCTCACCTTCGGGCTCTCGATCGTCATGGTCAACGCGATGTCGATCGCCTTTACCGCACAGGCGAAGGACGCGAACATCCCGTGGCGCTTCGACCTCCTCGACCTCGGGTTCGTGAGCGTCACGTACTCGCGCGTCGCGGCGTTCGCCGTCTGTGCGCTGCTCGTTGGCGGCACCTACGTGCTCCTCCAACGCAGCCGCCTGGGAAAGCAGATGCGCGCGGTCGCGCAGAATCGTCTCGGCGCCCAGATCGTCGGCATCCCCGTCGACCGGATCTACGAGATCGCGTTCGGGCTGTCCGCGTCCCTGGCGGCGGCGGCCGGCGTCATGCTCATCTTTCAGACGCAGGTCAGCCCCTTCGTCGGCCTTGCGACGCTTCTGAAATCGTTCTCGATCGTGGTCCTTGCGGGCCTCGGGAACCTCACCGGCGTGATCTGGGCGAGCCTGCTCCTCGGGATCGCCGAGCAGGTCATCTCGCAGTACGTTCCCAACGGCGCGGCGTTGCGCGACGGCCTGTTCTTCGTGCTGATCTTCGTCGTGCTGCTCGCGCGGCCCGGCGGCCTGCGCCGATGAGGCGCGAGCTCGCGGGCTGGGGCCTGTTCTTCCTCGTCGTGGCGGCACTGCCATGGCTCGGCCTCGCGGCGGACCGCTACCTCATGTTCCTCGCCAACGTGATGCTCATGTTCATGGTGCTCGCGCTTTCGTGGGACGTCGTCGCGCGCACCGGCCAGCTGTCGCTCGCGCACGGGGCGTTCTTCGGCCTCGGGGCCTACACGGTGGGGATCGCGTACCGCTCCGCGCACCTCCCGCCGCTCGCCGGCCTCGCGATCGCCGCGATCGTCGGAGCTGTCGTCGCGATCGCCCTTGGCCTCGTCACGCTCCGTCTGCGCGGCATCTACTTCGCCATCGCGACACTCGCCTTCGCCGAGGTGCTCCGCACGGTCGCCCTCCAGCTGCCGGACCTGACCGGCGGCAACGTCGGCATCTCGATGCCACCGCTGTTCGACGGTGACCGGGTCATTTCGTATTACCTCGTGGCGGGGCTGTTCGTGCTCGCCGTCGCGCTCTCGGTCTGGGTACGCCGGTCGCGGATGCAGTACGCCGTCACGGCGATCCGCGCGAACGAGACCGTCGCTGCGGTCGTCGGCGTGAGCGTCGTGCGCACGAAGATCGTGCTCTTCGCCGCGTCCGCGACGCTCGCGGCGCTGGCCGGCGCGTTCTACATGCCGTTCATCACGCACACCGACCCTGCGGATGCGTTCGACACGTCGCGCTCGGTGGCGGCGCTGGTATTCCCGATCTTCGGCGGGCTGTACACGACCGTCGGGCCGGTCGTCGGCACGATCCTGTTGCGGTCGCTCGAGGAGTATCTGCGCGTGACACCGCCATGGAAGGACGGGTACCAGGTCGTGTACGGACTGGTCATCGTCATCGCCGTCCTGTTCATGCCGCGCGGTCTCGTCGGTCTCGCGGGCGAGCGGCTCCGGAGGTCGCCGTGGCGCTCCTCGAGGTAGCCGGCCTCGTACGCCGGTTCCGTGGTCTCGCCGCCGTCGACGGGCTCTCGTTCACCGTCGAGGAGGGACGCACCGTTGCGATCATCGGGCCGAACGGGGCGGGCAAGTCGACCGCATTCAATTTGATCTCCGGTCTGCTCCGGCCGCACAGCGGCACGATCCGCCTCGACGGCCGCGACATCACGCGCGTCCCGTCGTACGTCCGCACGCGGGCGGGCCTCGGGCGGACCTTCCAGCTGGTGCAGCCGTTCCATGACCTCGACGTGCTCGGCAACGTGACGGTCGGCGCGCTGTTCGGCGGGACCGAGAAGCGCGGAGTCACGGCCGCGCGTGCCGCGGCCGCCGGCCTGTGCGAGATGGTCGGGCTGGGGGACCGGATGTCTGCGCCGGTGTCGGCACTCACGATCGCGGACCGCAAGCGCCTCGAGCTCGCGCGCGCCCTCGCCACCGATCCGCGGCTGTTGCTGCTGGACGAGCTCATGGAGGGCCTCACGCCCACCGAGGAGCGCGAGGCGGTCGCGCTGCTCGGCCGGATCCGCGCGAGCGGCGTCACGCTCCTGCTCATCGAGCACGTCATGAGCACCGTGCGCGAGCTCTCCGATCACGTGATCGTGATGGACTACGGGAAGAAGCTCGCTGAAGGCGACTACGCCACGGTCTCGCGTGATCCCGCGGTCATCGCGGCGTACCTCGGGACCGAGGAGGCGGCGTCGTGAGCCTGCTCGAGATCACCGGGCTCTCTGCCGGCTACGGTGGCGTGCCGGTCGTTCGCGACCTCTCGCTCCGCGTCGAGCAGGGCGAGGCCGTCGCCCTCGTGGGTGCCAATGCCGCCGGAAAGACCACACTCCTCCGCGCGATCAGTGGCATCGTGCGGCCCACCGCGGGATCCATACGGTTCGACAGCGCGGAGCTCGTCGGGGCGGGCCCCGAGGCGGTGACCCGCGCCGGCATCGCGCATGTTGCAGAGGGCCGCCAGCTCTTCCCCGACATGACGGTCCGCGAGAACCTCGAGCTCGGTGCCATGGCCCGGCCCGAGGCATGGGCTGCGCGCGCTCAGTCGATGGACACGGCCATTGCGCTCTTCCCGCGCATCGGCGAGCGCCTCGCTCAGCGTGCGGGCACGATGAGCGGTGGCGAGCAGCAGCAGGTCGCGATCGCCCGCGCCCTCATGGCGCGCCCGCGCCTTCTGATCATCGACGAGCCATCGGCGGGGCTTGCGCCCGTCCTGGTGCAGGCCGTATTCCGCGCGCTCCGCGAGATCCATTCCGCTGGGACCACCATCCTGCTCGTCGAGCAGAACGTGCCACTGAGCCTCAGGCTCGCGCAGCGCGCGTACGTCATCGAGCTGGGCAAGGTCGTGCTCGAGGGAACCGGCCCGGCGCTTCTCGCGGATCCGCACGTCCAAGCGGCATACCTGGGGCGCGCGTGAGCAGGGGAGGGAACATGTTCCGGCTCGATACGAAGGTCGCGATCGTCACCGGTGGCGCGCGCGGGATCGGCGCCGAGACGGCAGCCGTGTTCCGCGAGGCCGGAGCGACCGTCGTGACCTGGGACGTCGGGGGGTCGCCCGACGCGACCGTGGACGTGACCAAGCCGGCCGATGTCGTCGCCGCCGTGACGGCCGTGATCGGCGCGCATGGGCGCATCGACATCCTCGTGAACAACGCGGGCATCCTGCGTGACGCGCAGCTCGTGAAGGTCAAGGATGGCGCGGTCGTCGGGCAGATGACGGAGGCCGAATTCGACGCGGTCCTGAATGTCAATCTGAAGGGTGTCTTCAACTGCGCGCAGGCGGTCGCGCCGCACATGATCGCCCGCGGCAGCGGGCGGATCCTCAATGCCTCGTCGGTGGTCGGTCTCTACGGGAACTTCGGTCAGACGAACTACGTCGCGACGAAGGCCGCGGTCATCGCGATGACGAAGGTGTGGTCGCGCGAGCTCGGGCCGAGGGGCATCACCGTGAACGCCGTGGCACCGGGCTTCATCGGCACCGAGATGGTCCGCGCGATGCCGGAGAAGGTGCTCGCGGGGATGGTCGAGCACACGCCTGTCCGCCGCATCGGCGAGCCGCGGGACGTCGCGCTCGCATACCTCTACCTCGCCTCGGACGAAGCATCGTTCGTGAACGGGATCACGCTGTCGGTCGACGGCGGCCTGGTCCTCGGGACCTAGCGTGACGACGTCGAGCGTCAACGGCGTCGAGCTCTATCACGAGTGGCACGGGCCGGAGGGAGCGCCGGTCGTCGTGTTCGTGAACGGCCTGCTCACCGACACAACGAGCTGGGCGGCGCATCTCCCGTTCTTCACCGAGCGCTACCGCTGCCTTGTTTACGACTGCCGTGGCCAGGGCCGGTCCGACAAACCGGATCAGCCATACGTGCCGACGCTGCACGCGGCCGATCTCGCCGCCCTGTGCGACGTGCTCGGCGTCGGGCCCGCGTTGTTCGTCGGGTTGTCGAATGGCGGCACGGCGCTGCTGTATCTCGCGGCGCAGCACCCGGTCCGGGTCCGCGCGCTCGCGGTCTCCGGCGTGTTCGCGCACGCGGATGCGTTGCAGCGCGCGAAGCTCCGCTCGTGGATCACCGCGATGGAGGCCGGGAGCGCGACGGGGCGCTTCGATACCTCGATGCCCTGGGTCTGGGGCGCCCGGTTCCTCGAGAGCAACCTCGAGCGTGTGATGAAGTTCCGCGACCGTGCGCTCCAGATCCCGGATGCGGCGGCGATCAACCTCCTCCGTGGTGCGATGGACCACGATGCCCGCACGGTCCTTGAGCGCATCACCGCTCCCGCCCTCGTCCTCGTCGGCGAGGAGGACGTCCTCACTCCGCGCTGGCTGGCCGAGGATGTCGCGCGGCGGATCCCGGGCGCGCGGCTCGACGTGCTGGCCGGCGGCGGGCATGCCGTCGCGCTCGAGGATCCGCAGGCCTTCTCCGAGCGGGTGCTCGCATTTTTTGCGGAGGTGCCCTGATGCCGATGCTGCAGGTGGCAGATCTCGACGTCCACTTCATCGAAGCGGGCGCACCGACGGGAACACCGGTCGTGTTCGTCCACGGCAACTGGGGGAGCGCCTCGTGGTGGGAGCCGCTCCTGGCGCGGCTTCCGGCCGGGTACCACGGCATCGCGTACGACGTGCGCGGGCGCGGGCTGACCGCAGGCCCCGACAGCAGCTACGCCATTGCTGCGCTGGCCGCCGATTTCCTCGCGTTCGCGACCGCGGTCGGCACGGAGCGGTTCCACCTCGTCGGTCATTCCCTTGGGACCGCGATCTCGATGCAGGCAGCGCTCGATGCGCCTGCGCGCATCCGATCCCTCGCGTTGATCGCGCCGGCCTGGGTCGACGGGATGCCGGCCGCGTACAACGTGCCCGCCGGGCAGCTCGCGATCAAGAACGACGCCTCGCTGTTCGCGACCGCGCTCAGGCCGCTCGCGCCGACCGCGCCCGATGATGACTACTGGAAGCGCCTGGTGCGCGAGGGTCATGGCCAGCGCATCGAAGCCGCGCTACGCAATCTGGACGCGCTCATTGCGTGGCGGCCAGGCGACCGGCTCGCGACGATCGGAGCACCGACGCTCGTGATCGCGGGCGCGCTCGATCCGCTCACCGGCGGCGCCAACGCCGATCGCGTGGCCGCGGCGCTCGGCGCGCGGCTGGTCACGCTCGACGGAGTCGGCCATTCGCCGAACATCGAAGCACCCGATCGCGTCGCGGCGCTTCTCGCGGAGCTCTGGCGGGGCTAGCGCTACGCGGGCTCGCGCTCCAGATGCTGCGCGACCGTCGCGACCAGGTGATCCACGTCGAACGGCTTCGTGACATAGCCGACAGCCCCGATGCCGGCCGCCCAGTCCGCGGCGTCGCGCGCGGCGCAGAGCGCGACGATCGGCGCGGGGTCCGGCCGGCGGCTGTATTCGACGGCGAACGTGGCCCCGTCCATCACCGGCATGAGCTTGTCCAGGAGGATGAGCTGCGGTCGGACGTCTTCGGGGAGCCGGAGCGCCTCCTGCCCGTTCGTCGCAGCCAGGACCGTCATGCCCGTGCCGCGAAGGATCTCGCGCACGAGGTGCAGGATGTCCGGGTCGTCGTCGATCACCAGCACGCGACCCAGCAAGCCGCGCGTCGACGGACGGAGGTCGCGCGGCGCCGGGACGGGCTCGTGGACGGGTAGGGGACTGGTGATCGGCATGCGGACCATGAAGGTCGTACCGCGGCCGGGTGTCGAACGCACGTCGATGAGACCGCCGTGCAGCTCCACGATCTCGCGCGTGATGTAGAGACCCAAACCGAGGCCGCCGAGGCCCTGCTCCTCGTGCCCGCGATAGAAGCGCTCGAAGATGTGGTCCACGCGGTCGGGGGCGATGCCGAGACCTTCGTCCGAGACGGCCAGCCGCAGCATCGGTCCGTCCACATCCAGGCGCACGTGGATCGAGCCTCCGGCGGGGCTGTACCGGATCGCGTTGTCGAAGAGGTTGGTCAGCACCTGCTCGAAGCGGACCGGATCGATGCTCGCCTGCAGACCTGGCACCGCATCGACGACCCAGTGATGCGCGTCGCTTCGGAGACCGGCGGCGTCGACCGCGCTCGTGACGAGGGCGGAGACATCGGTGTGCTCCGGCTCGACGGAGAGCCGGCCGCCCGCGATGCGCGACGCATCGAGCAGCTGCGTCACGAGGACCGCGAGCCGTTCGGACTGGCGGACGATCGTCTCGAGCGCCGGCTGCAGGCGCTCGGGCCGACCGCCGGCGAAGGCCTTCAGCGCGAGCTGCGCGTAGCCGCTGATGCTCGTGACCGGTGTGCGCAGCTCGTGCGTCGCGATCGAGAGGAAGTCTTCGCGGACGCGCGCGGCGACCTCCGCGCGCTCGAGCGCGGCATCCGCCTCCACACGCGCGCCCTCGAGCGCCGCGCGTGCCTGGACCTGCTCGGTGACGTCGACGGCGTGGTAGACGACCGCGTCCACCTGTCCGTTCGCGTCCCGCAGGGGCACGATGGCCGAGTTGAAGTAGGTCGTCCGAACGGTCCCGTCGGGGTGGGTGATCGTTGCCGGGACCTCGGTCATGATGCGCGGCTCGCCGCCCTCGTAGACCTTCTTCAGCACCTCGACGAAGCGAGGGTCGGGCGCGACCTCCGCGAAGGGCCGCCCGAGCACCGACTCCGGGCCGCCGTCGGCGAGACTTGCCCCGTTGACGAGCTCATAGCGAAGGTCGGGTCCTCGTAGCAGCGCCATGCGAGCGGGCAGGTGGTCGAAGACATCGGCAAGCCGGCGGCGCTCCGCCTCGACCGCCTCGCTCTCCTTCGCGAGCCGGCCACCGAAGAACCACGCGAGCCCGATCGCGACGAGCACCGCGAGCGCGCTCACGGCGGCCGAGGTCCGCAGCTGCGTGTCGCTCGGCGCGAAGGCGAGCGCGGTCGGCTGCCGGAGCATGACGCCCCAGTGGGGCGTCGGCGCGCTCGCGTAGGCGATGATCTCATCGCCGCCACTGCCCGCTCGCACCTGCGCACCACTTCCACCGGCCTGGATCGATGGCAGGAGCGGATCCGCGCTGATGTCACCGACCTGGTCTGCGGCCACGCCCAGACCAACGAACGCGGTGCCATGGCTGTCGAAGAGCGTGATCGTCATTCCGCTGCCGGCGATCACGTCACCGAGCTGCTCTCCGATCTGCGAGAGGGAGAGTGCACCGCTGAACACGCCGCGTTGTCCGCTCGCGAACGTGACGGGGATCGCGATGATGATCGTCTTGGTGTTGAGCGTCCGCGCGAGGATGACCGACCCGATCGACGGCTTCCCGGTCGAGATCGCGCCCCGGAAGTAGTCGCGGTCGCTGATGTTCACGGTGTGCGGTGCAGCCGCAAAGGACGAGAGGTTCCACCCATCCGCGGCCGAGAGCCCGAACGTGACCCAGTTGGGGTCGGCCTTGATGATCGGCGCGAGCTCCGCGGTCACCTGCTCCGACGTTCCGGGTGCTCTGATGACCTCGCGGGTCGACATCGTCGCGAGCTGCGCGATGCTCCGTTCGACGTAGTTGTCGGCCGCCGCCGCTGCCGCGCGCGCGAGCGTCGCGCGCGACGCGATGACGTCGTTCCGCGCGGCGTTGTTCGTGGACGGCAGCGCGATCGCGAGCGCGATCGCTACCGGCGCGCTCGCCAGCAGCACGACGGCAAGCACGCGCCCGCGGCGGCCCCGCGAGACCGGCTTCCTCACTGGCCCGCCTGGGTGCAACGGGCATGCCAGACGGTCGCTGTCCCGCCCGGTGGGCTACCCCGCATGCCGCACCGCCCGGCGGGCGTTCTCTTCCGGGGGCCTGACGTTACGGAACGTCAGATACAGCGTCCCGTCGTACGCGACCTTGAGGGCGCCGGCGAGGATGAAGGGCAGCGCGAACGCGCCGGAGGCGAACGCGATCCCGGTGACGAGCGGCGACAGCGTGCTCGCGGCCGATCGGGCGACGTTCGTGATCCCGGCGGTGGCGGTGCGCTCGTCCGGATCGACCACCGCCATCGCGTAGGACTGCCGCGTCGGTACGTCCATCTGCGAGATGCTCATTCGCACCAGGAACAGCGCGACCGCGAGGCCCGCGTTCGGTGCGAACGGCACCGCCATCAGCAGCACGTTGGACGGCAGGTGGCTGAAGACCATCGTGTTCAGGAGCCCGATCCGCGCGGCGAGCCATCCGGCAAGGAGGAGCGACAGCGACGACAGCAGGTTGACCGCGAAGAAGACGAGCGCCAGCTGCTCGGGCGACAGGCCCCAGCGGACGAAGAACCAGTACGCGACGATCGACTGCACCACCAGTGCGCCGGCGAACGCGTCGAGGCCGAAGAGCGCCGACAGCTTCGCGACGGTCCCGGCAGACCGGTGGATCCCGATGAACCGGCGCTCTCCGTGGACCCGAACGACCTCGATGCCGTCCGACAGACGCGAGAGGAGCACGAGGTTCGCGACGCCGATCGCGGCGTACAGCAGGAAGAGCGGCCGGTAGATGTCCGCGCCATGCAGACCCCAGCCTTCGAAGACGCCGGCGCTCGCGGCGAACAATGCGCCGAGCGCGCCCGCGAGACCCGCGATGGTGTTGTAGATGGAGAACACCCACGTCCGGCGGTCGTCCGGAGCGGTCTGCGGCAGCATCGCCTGGTCCACGGTCTGGAAGACGCCGATCTCCGAGCTCGACGTGCTGATCGTCCCGGTGAACGCGCCGATGAGCAGGAGCGTGAATCTGTCGGCGAGCCCGAAGACGAGACCGCCCGCGACCATCAGGACGGACATCGTCGCGACCGTGCGGCGGCGACCATAGCGATCGGCGAGCAGCGACCAGAACACGGTCATCACCGCCGACCCGCCGATCGCGGCCGCGAGCACGATGCCGATGTGCGTCGGATCGATGCCGAGGCGGTCCAGGTACAGGCCGAGGATCACCGCGAGATAGCCGTACCCGAACGTACGGAGGGAACGGGCAGCAAGGAGCTTTCGCCCGTCCGCGCTCAGCCAGCTCAACGTTGCGATGCTAGGTGCACGGATCGCCGAGCCGCTACGGTGCCCGGGCGATGAGGAAGTTCCGCTTCACGGTGCAGGCCGGCGCGCCGCCCGCGGGCATGGACTGGGCATCGTTCGCGCGGCGCCTGGAGGCGATCGGTTACGGCGGCCTTGTCATCGCCGACCACGTCGTCGGTAACGGCCTCTCGCGCTTCCCGGCGCTCGCCGCGGCGGCGGCGGTCACGACGACGCTGCGCGTCGGAACGCTCGTGCTCGACAACGACTTCCGCAATCCGCTGCTGCTCGCCCGTGAGGCCGCGACAGTCGATGTCATCTCGAACGGCCGGTTCGAGCTCGGCATCGGCGCGGGCTGGCACGGACGGGACAACGAGAGCCTCGGGATCGCGTATGACCCGCCGCGCGTCCGGGTCGAGCGCCTCGCTGAGGTGGTGCCTCTCCTCAAGCGCCTCTGGACGGAGGACGAGGTGACGCACGCGGGCACCCACTACCGTCACGACCGCGCGCACAGCGGGCCCGCACCCGTGCAGCGGCCACACCCGCCCATCCTTATCGCCGGAGGCGGAGACCGCATCCTCGAGCTCGCGGTCAGGGCCGCCGACATCGTCGGCGTCGTACCGCGCACACGGCGTGACGGATCACCGGACCGAGCGGCCTATTCGTGGGAGACAGCGATGGATCGCTTCGCCTATGTCCCGGGCTGCTGGGTGCGCGCGCCGGCGCCGTCGAGCTCAACACGCTGATCTTCGGCACCACCGTCTCCGACGACCGTCCTGCCGCGATCGCGGAGCTCGCGCGACGAATGGAGGGCGCCCCGGAGGAGATGATCGACCGATCCCCGTTCTTCCTCGTCGGCAGTCTGACCGAGATGCGAGCGCAGCTGCTGCGGACGCGCGAGGCATTGGGGGTGAGCTACTTCAACGTTCGCGGCGAGCACGTCGAGGCGTTCGCGCCGCTCGCGAAGGAGCTGGCCGCGCTCGATCCGCGGGCCTAACGCGCGGCGGGCTCGCTGGTGACGCCGGCCTTCCAGTCCTGTGCGCCGGTCACGAGCTCACGGGCCCCTGCGGCGAGCGACCTCGCTGAGCCGCCCGCGCCCAGCATCTCGGCGAGCTCCGTGACGCTGTCCTTCTTGGCGAGTCGTTCGGCGACGACATGCGTCCGGCCGGCACGGACCTCCTTGCTGACCTTCACGTGCGTGTCGGCGTAGGCCGCGACCTGCGCGAGGTGACTGACGCAGAGGACCTGATGCTGGCGTGCGAGTGACCACAGCGCGCGCCCGACCACTTCGCCGAGCCGTCCACCGACGCCGCTGTCGACCTCATCGAACACGAGCACCGGCGTCTCGTCCTGCGCCGCGAGCACGACCTCGATCGCGAGCATGATCCGCGACAGCTCGCCGCCCGATGCGATGACCTCGAGCGGCGCGAACGGCTCACCGGGATTCGGCGCGATGCGGAACGTCACGCGGTCGGCTCCGCTCGCGTCGGGCTCGACCGGCTCGAGCACGACGCTGAACCTGCAACGTGCGAGGCCGAGGTCGGCGAGCTCGGCCTCGACCTGCTTCGCGAGCTTCTTCGCCGCCTTCTCGCGCGCCGCATGCAGCGTGGCCGATGCCGCCGACAGCGCGTCGCGCGCGGTCCGCTCCTCCGCGTCGATGCGCGCCAGCCGATCCTCCTGCGAGGAGACGTCGGACAGCTCGCGCCGCGCCCGCTCGAGATACGCGATCACGTCGGGCAGGGAAGGACCGTACTTCCGCTTGAGATCCGCAAGGGTGCCGTTCCGGGACTCGAGACGCTCGAGCTCGCGCGGGTCGACGTCGATGGAGTCCGCGTACCGCCGCAGCTCCGCCCCGAGATCGGCGACCTCGTCGACGGTCGCGCTCAGGCGCGCGGCGTCAGCGGCAAGGCGCGGGTCGAGCTCCGCGGCGGCCGTCAGGTCGCGCGCGGCGAGCGCGAGGCGATCGCGCGCGGCGGAGCGATCGCCGACGAGCAGCTCGTGGATCGAACCGGCGCTGGCGCGCAGGCGCTCGGCGGAGCGCGCGACGGCCAGCGCGGACGCGAGCTCCGTTTCCTCGTCGGTCCCGATCGCGGCCGCGTCGATCTCGTTCACTTCATGCTCGAGCAGCGCGAGGCGCCGCGCGCGCTCGTGCGGATCGCCGCCGAGCGATGCGCGCTCCGCCTGGATGTCGCGAAGGGTGCGGTGCGCGGCCGCGGCAGCGTCGCGCTGCCGATCGTGACCGCCGAACGCATCGAGGAGATCGCGCTGCACCGCGGGGCGCGCGAGCCGGAGCTGCTCGCCCTGTCCGTGGATCGCGACGAGCTCGGCGCCGCGCTCCGCGAGCTTCGCGAGCGGGACCGTCTCGCCGTTCATCCGTGCGGGTGCGCGCCCGGGCTGGATCTCGCGCACCAGGATGAGCTCGTCGTCGCCCGCGCCGGCGAACGACGCTTCGACCCTCGCTCGTTCGGCGCCCTCGCGGACCATCCCCGCGGCGACGCGGCCACCGGTGGCCGCAAGGAGCGCATCGACGAGCATCGACTTGCCCGCGCCGGTCTCGCCGGTGAGGACCGTGAGGCCGGGCGCCAGCTCGAGCCGTAGCTCTGAAACGAGAGCGAGGTCCTTCACCGAGAGCTCCGCCAGGTGTGGCCGGCTCATGCGATGTCGGACCTCGCTCGCGTCAGATAAGTGCTGGGTGTGGTCGCGTCTCTGCTGACGTGCCTACTTGCCCTTGGGCTTCGCCATGGTCGCGTCCTTCGCCTGCTTGGCGATACGGAACTTGAGGACGCGCTTCGCCGGGATCTTGATCTCCGCGCCGGTCGCCGGGTTGCGGCCGATACGCGCCTTGCGGTCGACGATGACGAGCTTGCCGAGTCCGGGGATCGTGAAGCCGTTCTTCGCCTCGCGGTACGCGAGGTTGTTCAGCTCATCGATGAATTCGCCGGTCTGCTTCTTCGAGAGTCCGGTCTTCTCCGCGAGCGTCGCGAGGGTCTGCGATTTCGTCATTGAGGCCACCCTGCCGTTCCTCCACATGAGCCCGATCGGGCCTATTTCCAAGCATTGTGCACATGATGGCGGCAGAATGTTCAGCGATGTCCCTGACAATCGTGGATAACCCCCAGGACAAGCCCGAGTGGATCCGCGAGACCATACGGCTGGTGACCGACTCGGCCGCCGAAGGACGTCGCTCCCTCCTCCATTTGGTCGACGACGCGACCGACGCCGACCTCCTCGCCGGCACCCCGGATGTCTGGGGACTCGGCCAGATCGCTGTGCACCTGCTCCTCGTCGAGCGCGGGGTCTCCGCGATCGCCCTCCGCCTTGCCCGCGGCGACGATCCCGGTCAGACCGGCCAGCCCAGGTCCGCGGCCGCGGCGGTGACCAGGGACGGTATCCGGGTGCTCGCGGAGAAGGCGACCCTCGCCGGCGAGCGGCTCCGGACCGACTTCCCGGCCACGCCGGACGCCGCGCGGATGGCGGTGCACCCCTTCTACGGGCAGTTGAACTGCTTCGGCTGGCTCCTCACCATCGGGAATCACTATTCCGCCCACCTGCAGGCGTGGCGCGCGGAACGGCCCTCGAGCCTCTGAGCCGGTAATCTCCCGTCAGGCACGCGGGGAGGATGAAGGACATGCCGGCAGATCCCACGCAGAGCTCCGCACTCGACACCCTCGGGTCCGAGACGCGCACGTTCCCGCCGTCTCCCGAATTCGTCGCCCAGGCGAACATGTCCGACCCCAAGATCTATGAGCGGGCGGAGAAAGATTTCGAGGGCTTCTGGGCCGAGCACGCCCGCTCTCTCACCTGGCGGAAGCCGTTCACCAAGGTCCTCGAGTGGGATGCGCCCTACGCGAAGTGGTTCGCCGACGGGCAGCTGAATGTCTCGGAGAACTGCCTTGACCGCCACGTCAAGGCGGGAAAGGGCGCCAAGGTCGCCTACCACTGGGAGGGCGAGCCGGGCGACACCCGCACCCTGACCTACCAGGACCTGCTCGACGAGACCCAGCGGGCCGCGAACGCGCTCAAGGAGCTCGGCGTCAAGAAGGGCGACCGGGTCGCGATCTATATGCCGATGATCCCGGAGCTTCCGGTCGCGATGCTCGCGTGCGCGCGGATCGGTGCCCCGTTCACCGTCGTGTTCGGCGGCTTCTCGGCCGAGGCGCTCGCCGGCCGGATCGGCGACGCCGAGGCGAAGCTGGTCATCACCGCGGACGGGGGCTACCGGAAGGGCAACGTCGTGCCGCTCAAGA
Source organism: Candidatus Limnocylindria bacterium (assembly GCA_038227105.1). Classification (GTDB taxonomy): domain Bacteria; phylum Chloroflexota; class Limnocylindria; order P2-11E; family P2-11E; genus UBA4735. The sequence goes on from JBBRQB010000028.1 coordinate 25,411, forward strand.
AGAACGCCGACGACGCGATCGCGCAGACGACGACCGTCGAGAAGGTCCTCGTCGTGCAGCGCACGAAGCAGCAGGTGGCGTGGACGGAGGGCCGCGACGTCTGGTGGCACGACATCGTCGCGCGCCAGAAGGCCGATTGCCCGCCGGAAGCCCTCGACGCGGAGCACATGCTCTACCTGCTCTACACGTCGGGCACGACCGCGAAGCCAAAGGGCATCGTGCACACAACGGCCGGCTACCTGTGCGGCGTGACCACGACGACGAAGATGGTCTTCGACGTCACGGACAAGGACGTCTACTGGTGCGCCGCGGACATCGGCTGGGTCACCGGGCATAGCTACATCGTGTTCGGGCCGCTTTCGAACGGTGTCACCGGCGTCATGTACGAGGGCACGCCCGACTTCCCGGACAAGGACCGCTGGTGGTCGATCATCGAGAAGTACAAGGTCTCGATCCTCTACTGCGCGCCGACGGCCATCCGCACGTTCATGAAGTGGGGGAGCGAGTACGTCGCGAAGCACGACCTGCGCTCGCTGCGCCTCCTCGGCTCGGTCGGCGAGCCGATCAATCCGGAGGCGTGGCTGTGGTACCGCGAGCACATCGGGGGCGGTCGCTGTCCGATCGTCGATACCTGGTGGATGACCGAGACCGGCATGATCCTGATCACGCCGTTGCCGGGGATCACGACGACGAAGCCGGGGAGCGCCACGTTCCCGTTCCCCGGTGTCCGGGCCGAGGTCGTCGACGAGGAGGGCAACGTCGTACCACTTGGGCAGGCCGGCTACCTCGTGCTCAGCCGCCCGTGGCCGGCGATGCTCCGCGGCGTCTACAAGGACGACAAGCGCTACCGGGAGACCTACTGGAGCAAGTACCCGGGCAAGTACTTCGCGGGCGACGGCGCGAAGCGCGATCTCGACGGGTACTTCTGGCTCATGGGCCGTGTCGACGATGTCATGAAGGTCTCCGGCCACCGCATCTCGACGACCGAGATCGAGTCGGCGCTCGTCTCGCACCCCAAGGTCGCCGAGGCGGCCGTGATCGGCCGCGAGGACCCGGTCACGACCCAGGCGATCTTCGCCTTCGTCACGCTCCGCGGCGGCAACGAGAGCAGCGAGGCCCTCTCCAAGGAGCTCCGCGAGCACGTGGTCGCGAAGATCGGCTCGATCGCAAGACCGAAGACGATCATGTTCACGCCCGAGCTGCCGAAGACCCGCTCCGGCAAGATCATGCGGCGGTTGTTGCGCGATATCGCCAACGGCCAGCCGCTCGGCGACACGACGACGCTGGCCGATGCCACGGTCGTCGAGGCCATCCGCGGGTCCACGGGCAAGGAGGACTGATCTCCCAGGTCCCGAGCGACCGGATTTCACGCAGCGGCGCGACAGCACCAAGCCCTTGACGGGGCGGCGAACTAGGCCCTCAATACCGCCATTCGGGATGCGCAAGGCGTCCCACGGAGGTGGCTGGGAAAAAGTCGCGTATCGGGACGGGCCCCGGATGATCCGGGAGGTAATTCAAGGAGGGAAAGTTGGCTACAACGGCACCGGTCCAGGCCGGCGGCTGGCGAACCGTGTACGGACTTCCGTTCGTCATCGGCGCCTCGTCCGCGGGCACGATCATCGAGTGGTACGACTTCTATCTGTACGCGACGCTCGCACCGTTCTTTGCACCGGTCTTCTTCCCGAACGACAACCCGACCGCGTCGCTCCTGTCCGCGTTCGCGACGTACGCGCTGGGGTTCCTCGTCCGTCCATTCGGTGCGATCGTGTTCGGTCGCATCGGCGACGTCGTCGGGCGCAAGTACGCGTTCATGATGACGATCACGATCATGGGCCTCGCGACCGTGGGCGTAGGCCTCCTGCCGACGTTCGCAGCGATCGGCATCATCGCCCCGATCATCCTGGTCACGTTGCGACTGGCGCAAGGTCTGGCGCTCGGCGGCGAGTACGGCGGCGCCGCGATCTACGTCGCGGAGCACGCGCCCGACAACAGACGCGGCTATTACACCGCCTGGATCCAAACGACCGCCACAGCGGGATTCTTCATTGCGCTTTCGATCATCCTCCTGTTCCGCACCAATATGGGCGACGTGGCCTTCCGGGGAACGGCCGACTTCTTCCCGTTGGCTGGTTGGCGGTATCCGTTCCTGATTTCAGCGGTCCTCCTCGCGTTCGCCATTTACATCCGGATCAGGCTCCAGGAGACGCCGCTCTTCGCACGACTGAAAGCCCGCGGCGAAACCACCAAGACCACCTCGTCATGGGCCAAGGACAGCTTCGGCGGCAAGAAACTCGGCACGATCGCACTCGTGCTCCTCGGTCTCACCGCCGGCCAGGGCGTCGTGTGGTACCAGGGCCAATTCCAGGCCCTGAACTTCATGACGATCTACCTGAAGCTCAGTTTCACGCAGGCGTACCCGATCCTGATGTGGGCGGTCGCCCTGGGCACGCCGTTCTTCCTCGTGTTCGGCTGGCTTTCCGACAAGATCGGCCGCAAGATCATCATTCTCGGCGGCTGCCTCATCGCGGCGGTCACGTACCTGCCGATCTATCACGCGATGTACGACGCCGCGCATGTCACCGCAGACGCGAACGGCCTTATCACCAAGGCCGACCCGAACACGCCGCTCCTCATCGGCCTCGTCTGGATCCAGGTCATCTTCGTGACCATGGTGTACGGGCCGATCGCGGCGTTCCTCGTCGAGTACTTCCGAGCGAAGGTCCGCTACACCTCCCTGTCGATCCCGTACCACTTCGGAAACGGGTGGTTCGGAGGCCTCCTCCCGCTGCTCTTCACCTACCTGGTCGGCGCGACCTACCCGGAGGGCAGCAAGCTGTACGTGCCCTTCCTGAAGAACTTCATGGCACTGCCGATCGATTCCAGCATCAGCTTGAGGCAGTTCAACACCACAAACGACCCCAACGGCAACATCTACCTCGGCCTCGCATACACGATCACCATCGCGCTCATGACGGTCGTTATCGGGACGCTGTTCCTGAAGGAGCCGAAGGGCGTGAAGATCTGGTCCGAGGTCGGTGGCGAAGAAGAGCCGGGCATGGTCACCGAGGCGACCCCAGCGGATTAGGCGTCACTCGCACGCACGAGATGAAAGAGGGAGGCCGAAAGGCCTCCCTCTTTTCGGTCTAGAGCTTCTTCTCGAGCTCGATGTGCGCCGGGAGCATCACGTAGCCGAGCTTCGCGTTGATGTCGCGCATCGCCTTGTTCGGCTCGTCGTTCGTCGTGAGCATCGCGCGCAGGCCGGCCTTCTTCGCGCCGGCGAGCATCGTGACCTTCATCGCCGTCGCGATCCCGCGTCCGCGGTAGTCACGGCCCGTGCCGGTCATGTACGTGTAGCCGCGGTCGGTGCCGGTCTTCCCGGTCGTCGTGCATCCGGCGATGGTGCCGCCATCGAAAGCAAGGATCGTCGCCTCGGGGATGATCTTTCCGCTCTCGACCATCAGCTTGCGGAACCTGTCCCAGGGCAGGTGCGGCGTGGGCGTCGCCCACGGGACGTCCTCCCACATCGGCGCGTCGGCGTCGTAGAGGTCGTGCCAGAACTGCTCCGTCGCGGCCTCATCGCGGCCCGCGAGCACCTCGTCCAGGCTGCGGACCATGAGGCCCGACGCGGTCACGCGATCGACGACGTCCCTGAACGGCGTGGCGTCGAAGGTCTGCACCATGACGTACGACTCGATCCGCCGGCCGATCTCCTGGTACCCGCGTTTCTGCGCCCATGCGAGCGCGCCGTTCTGCGTGGACTCCGTACCGGCGAGGATCCGTGGCGCCTTGCGCCTGCGGGCCTCGGCCTCCATGACTTCGAGGAGCGCGCTGCCGAGGCCCTTGCCTCGGTGCGCCCGCATCACGCTGACGCCGCCCTGGACCGTTCCGTCAGGGCGGGGCACGAACCCGGCTCCAACATCGGTGCCCGCGGCCGGCTGTCCGTCGCTCGTCTCGACCGTGATGCGGAAGAGGTCGTCGGGTGGGTTGAGCTTCTCCCAGTCGCGCCATTCGTCGGCGGTGCCCTGCTGCAGCTCGTGCCGCTCCGCGTTGCGATCCGCGACCCACGGCTCGCGATCGATGTCGCGAAACTCGCGCGCGCGGTAGCCCGCGGGAAGCGTGCCAGTGATCGCCCCGAGATCCGCCAGCGTCGTATCCATAGCGGTGGCAGCATCGGCGGAACGGCGCGTGAGCGCAATGGTCAACTGCGGCACACTTGAGGACCGGAGAACGGGCAGGAGGCGCGCGGATGGATGAGCAGAAGGATCGTGGCGAGCGGTCGGGTCCGATGGATCCGACGCGAAAGCTACTGAAGGTCTTCGGCGTGAAGGTCACCGACTACGAGGCGAAGTCCGACGGGCTGCTCGCGCGCTGGCCGGCGGCGGACGCTACAGAGCGGGCGACGATCCAGGCCGAGGCGCTGGAGCTGAGCGCGGACCTCGCGCACTGGCTGCGGGAAGTAACGGCGCACGTACTCGAGCGTCAGGAGCGTGTCCTTACGTCGCTGCGGTGATCGAGCGGCGTTCGTCACAGCGCTGTTACCCGGAGTCGTTCCCTGGCACACCCCTTGCGGCTTCATGGGGTGACCCGCGAGACCGCGGGCGTCAATAAAGGAGGCATCGGTATGCAGGACAAAATGAAGGGCGAAGGCAACGAGATCAAGGGCAAGGTCAAGGAAGAGGCCGGCAAGCTCGGTGGCGACAAGTCGACCGAGTGGAGCGGCAAGGCCGACCAGGCCAAGGGCGAAGTCCAGGAGAAGGTCGGAGACGCCAAGCTCAACCGTCCGTAGGCCTGCCTCGTCATTAGCAGCCAAAGAGCAGAATTGCCGCCATGAGGGCGGCAATTCTGCTTGTAGCGGTCATCGCGCTCGGAGCCTGCTCGGCCACCGCGGCTGCGTCGGTGCAGCCCACAGTGGCGACGCCTTTCCCCATTCCGGTGAAGGGCGCGGCGGTCGTCGTCCAGCAGGCCGAGCTGCGGCTCGATGTCGTCGAGCTCACCTGCCATAGCTGCGCCGGCCAGGTCGCCGAAGGCACCGCCCGGATCCCGGGCGTGCTGAGGGTCTCGGCCGAGATCCTCGATCACATGCTCGTCGTGCGCTATGACCCGAGCCGCCTCAGCGAGGCCTCGCTGATCGCGGCGATCGACAGGGTGGTCGACTCCGTCGCTCAGTGATCTGATCCGCGCCCTCGCCGGCCATCATGCCGATCCGTTCGGACACCTCGTCGGGGCGTTGTCCTTCGCCCACCCGCGCGTTCGCGACGGCTGCTTCCTGTACGTGAGCGACCGCGGGCTCGCGCACGTGCTGGTGACCAGGCGGGGATTCGCGGCCATCACGTTCGGCCACGTGATCATCAGCACGCACGAGCCGAGCGACAGACTGTGGCAGCACGAGCGCCGGCACGTTGAACAGTACGAGCGGCTCGGCCTCGCGTTCATCCCGCTCTACCTCTGGTACATGCTCCGCCACGGCTACGGCGCTCATCCACTGGAACGTGATGCGTCCGGCGCGGCTAGGCTATTCGAGCAATGAGCGAGCAGCGGTACGACATCGCGATCCTCGGTGGCGGACCTGGCGGCTACGTCGCCGCCCTGTACGCGGCCGCGAAGGGCGCGCGCGTCGCGCTCGTCGAGCGCGATCGCGTCGGCGGCATCTGCGTGACCGTCGGCTGCATCCCGTCGAAGGCGCTGCTCGACTCGAGCCACGCGTTCTGGACGACCACGCACGGCGAGGAGCACGGCATCACGGTCCAGGGCGCCTCGTTCTCCCTCGTCAAGGCCGTCGCGCGCAAGGATGCGGTCGTGAAGCAGCTGGTCGGCGGCATCGAGCAGCTCCTGAAGGCGCGCAAGGTCGACCTCTTCACCGGCGATGGAACGCTCGCGTCGCCTGGCGAGCTCAGAGTCAAGGTGAATGACGGCGAGCGCTCCGTGAAGGCGAACGCGATCATCGTCGCCACCGGCTCGAAAGTCGGCATGCCACCGATCAAGGGTCTCGCCGAAGCGAAGCCGCTCGACAACGTCGGCGCGCTCGCCCTTTCCGAGGTCCCGAAGCGGCTCATCGTCATCGGCGCCGGCGCGATCGGCCTCGAGCTCGGCACCTTCTACGCCGAGATCGGCTCCAAGGTCACGGTGCTCGAGATGCTCCCGCAGCCGATCGCGTACGCGGACCCCGAGCTCGTGCGCATCCTGGTCCGCTCGCTCGCGGCGAAGGGGCTCGAGATCAAGACCAGCGCGAAGGTCACCGAGGTCGTGCGCACGGGCAAGAC
>JBBRQB010000029.1:0-30910 GCA_038227105.1 Candidatus Limnocylindria bacterium
TGCGGGACGGCAGCGACGCGATCGCCGACTGGCCGATCCTCAACGCGCTCGTGAACACCGCGGCCGGCGCGACGTGGGTGTCAGTGCATCACGGCGGGGGCGTCGGGATCGGCAACTCGATCCACGCCGGCATGGTCACGATCGCCGATGGGACGCCGCTCGGGCGGCAGAAGCTGGATCGGGTGCTCACGACCGATCCGGGCACAGGGGTCATGCGTCACGCTGACGCCGGGTACCCCGATGCGATCGCATTCGCGAAGGACGCGGGGGTCGACCTGCCGAGCGTGGGGTGAACCGCGGGCTGGCTACGCCCCGGTGCGCGAGAAGGGCAGCCGGATCGTGAAGGTGCTTCCCCCTCCAGGGCGCGATGTGACCGCGAGCGTGCCGCCGTGGAGCTCAATGATCCGGCGAACGGACCAGAGCCCGACGCCGCTGCCGGGCAGTCCTGCCGCGTTGGACCCGCGCCGGAACCGGCTGAAGATCGACTCGAGCTCCTCCGGCATGATCCCGAGCCCTTCGTCCGTGATCGCGAGGACGGCGCGCCGGCCGTGCGCGTCGTGCTCCTCGGATATCGAGGCCGCGATGCTCCCGCCCTGCGGACTGAATTTCACCGCATTGCTGACGAGATTGTCGATCGACCGTTCGAGGCGGTCGCGGTCCCACTCACCGACGATCGAGTCGATACCCGGCTCGACGGAGAACCGATGGCGTTCATTCGTCACGCGGTAGCCGTCGAGCACGCTCGAGACGAGCGACACCAGATCGACCTCCTCGACGTGCAGCGCAGCGACTTCCGCCGCGTCGCGCCGGGCCAGATCCATGAGCTCGTCGACGCGGAGGGCACCGCGCCTGAGCGCGGCTTCGATGTCGAGCAGGCGCGGTGTGAGCGCGGCGATGTCGAGCCGGCCCTTGGCCGCCTGATGGCGGAGCAGCTGCGCGATGGCCGTCGCGCTCGCGAGCGGACTCTTGAGGTCGTGCCCGAGCGTGGCGAAGAACGCCTCTCGCTCGTTGGCCGCGATGGCCCGCTCCGCCTCGAGCGCTCGCTCCGCCTCGCGGCGAGCGATCTCGTGATCGCTGAGCTCGGTGAGGGCGAGGAAGACGGCACCGTCGAGCGCGTCGTGCAGCAGAAGCTCGGCGCCGACGACATCCGTCGTCGGCGAGCGGTCCGAGACGTACCGGCGGAGCGCGCGGCCGATCTCCTGACGCAGCAGTCGGAACTCGATCGCGATATCGGGTCCCTTGAAGCCCTGCTGGAACCGCACCTGCGCGTGGCTCTGCGCGGCGGCCAGCACCTCAGGGTCCTCGAGCGGTACGCCGGCGTTTCGCGCTGGATCGCTGTAGCGCGTGAGCAGTCGCGTCAGCGCGTCGAAGAGCGGAGGAATGTGGTCGGCGACGGCACGCTCGCTACGCGCCCGATGGAAGGGCTGGTCCGTTGCCGCGTCGAGCCAGCGGGTGAGGATCTCGTCGCGCCGCACGGTCAGCAGATCGACGACCCACGACAGGTCGGCATCTTGCGTGAAGTCCTCGACCCGCGTCGCCACGTTGGACTCGGGCGGGACAAGGGGGATCGTGGGAACGAACTCGTCGCTCATCGGACCCTGATGGTCGCATGTCGATCCGGTAACGGACAGCGCCAGAGCGGCTGCTCGCTCGGACGCTCAGTGAGCGGGCTCGTTACGTCTCGATCCGCGGACCCGGCGACGCTGGCGGCGGGACTCTCAGGCGACCCGCGTGCCGCTCAGGTAGACCGCCCAGACACGCCATAGCGCGCGGGCGTCGGAAAGCGGATCGCCGTGCACGAGGACGAGGTCCGCCGGCATCCCCACCTCGATCCGACCGGCGTGGTCGTGACCGAGGAGGTCGCCGCCGGCGCGCGTCGCGGCGACCAGTGCTTCGCGCGGCGTCAGGCCGGCGGACACGAGGAGCTCGACCTCCCAGGCGAGGTGGCCGGCCCGCACCGAGCCTCCACCGAAGTCCGACCCGGTCGCGATGCGGACGCCGGCGCGCTTTGCCGCGGCGACCGAGGCGTACGCGCCCTCCTTGCGCTTTGCGATGCGCGCCTTGCTCTCGTCGGTCGTGAAGCGCTCGATCGCGGTGATCCGCGCGAACGATTCCCACGACGCAAAAACGGAGAGCGTTGAGGTGAGGGTCACGCCGTTCTTCTTCATCGTCCGTGCGATGTCGTCGTCGAGCTCCATGCCGTGTTCGATCGAGTCCACCCCCGCCTCGGCCGCGACGCGCGCACCGTCGAGGTAGCCGGAGTGGCAGGCGACCCGCGCACCGCGCGCGTGCACCGCGTTCGTCATCGCGGTCATCGCCTCGACGCCGAACGGCGAGTCCCGCACGCCACCGGGCGCGTCCATGTAGATCTTCACGAAGTCGGTGCCGAGGTCGAGCTGGTGGAGCGCGGCCGCGGTGAGGCCGTCATCGTCGGTCGTGACCCACATGTCGGGGTAGCCCGTCTTCCCGATCCAGGTCCCCGCGACGCGGATGTGCGGATTGCCGGCCGTGCCATCGAGCTCATCGCGCACGTCGAGCGAGATCGGTCGTCCGTCGGCGCTCGGCGCCCCGACGTCGCGCGCCCAGAGCACGCCCGCCTGCACGAGCCGCTTCGCGTTCTCGCGCGCCACCTGGCGGAGCACCGCGGGCGGATCGCCGCCGCGGACGATCCAGTGGCTGCCGCCTTGCATCGTGAGGTGGCTGTGGCAGTCGACCATGCCCGGCACGATGACGGCGCCGCCGGCGTCGATCACGTCGGCGCCGGTCCGGTCGATCTCGTCATTCGGACCGATCGCGTCGATGTGCCCGTCCGCCATCGCGACGCTGATGCCCAGCTGGAGCGAATCGGACGAGCCGTCGGCGAGCGCGGCGTCGTGGAGCACGGTGCGGCTCACTTCGGTGGCGCCTTGCCCTCGCCCTGGTACTTGCCGCGATAGCCCTCGGCGGTCGCGACGCCGAGGCGCATGAATACCAGCTGGAGGACGGCGGCGCCGCGCTGGAGGCGATAGCCCTTCGGGTTCAACACGTTCAGCAGGCCCTCGCCGCGCCCGGAGTACCCGGCGTCCCAGACCGCGGTGTGGATCGCGACACCCGAGCGGAGCAGTGTGGAGCGAGGACGGGCGAACGCCATCACGTCGGTCGGCAGGTTCACCGTCTCCGCGTATCCGATGACGTAGCTCCCCGCATGCAGGTCCCACCAGCCATCGCCGTCGGGATGTACGTCCTCGCGCGCCGCGGGCTCGCGAAGCTGCGCCGCCGCGCCAAGCAGACCGGGCGATGTGAGGCGCTGCACGCGGTCGATCCGCAGGTCGATGCCGTTCGGCTGGAGCTGGGTCTGCTGATCGATGCCTTCGACGAGCGGCGGGTGCGCCGCGAGGGCGGCACGTAGCTCTTCACGCGACAGCACGCTCACCGGGCGATGCTAGGCGGTGCCGGCGAAGGGGTGCCACACTTTCGCCGTGCTGGCCACGAAGACCTTCCTGTTCTCGGACCTGCGCGACTACACGCGTTTCGTCGAGCAGCACGGCGACTCGGCGGCGGCGACCCTCATCGCGGACTATCGGCGGATCGTGCGGGCCGAGCTCGCGCGCCACGAAGGCGGAGAGATCAAGACCGAGGGTGACTCCTTCTATGTCGTCTTCAGCACCACCGGCTCGGCCGTGACGTGCGCCGCGGCGATCCTACGCGCGGCCGAGGGCTACTCCCGCGAGCACCCGGATCGTCAGATGCGCATCGGCGTCGGGATCCACGCCGGCGAGCCGGTGCCGCACGAGGGTCCGTACGTCGGTTCGGCGGTCATCGTCGCGGCCCGGCTCGCGCAAGGCGCAGGCGCGGGGGAGATGCTGGTGACCGAGGTCGTTCGCGCCCTGCTCCCTCGGAGCATCACGCTGCCGATGGAAGAACGCACCGGTCTGATCCTCAAGGGCCTCGACGCGCCACCGCGCATCTTCAGCGTCGACTGGCGCGCGGCGCGGCTGCCGGCCGCCCAAGCCGCCGCGGCAGTGAACGACACCGCGATAGCGGCCGAAGGGCGCACCTCGCAGCAGGTGCTCTCTCCGGTGATCATCGGACGCGACCGCGAGCTCGCCACGCTGGAGGAACAGCTGCTCGAGACGGTCGCGGGGCATGGTCGGACGCTGCTCGTCTCCGGTGAGGCGGGCCTTGGCAAGAGCGCGCTGATCCGGCGGTTCATCGAGAGATCGCGCGCTGCCGGCGTTCGGATCCTGACCGGCGAATGCACCGAGATCGAGGCCCGTCGTCCGTTCGGTCCGTTCATCGATGCCTTCGTCTCCGGCGATCTCGCTCTGCCGCCGGAGCTGTCCCAAGGCGGCCCGGGCGCGCTGCCCGCGGTCGAGGTCGAGCGCTACAAGGTGCACGTCGCGTTCGCTGACCGCCTCGGCGAGGCAGCGCGAGAGCGGCCGATCGTGGTGATCATCGAAGACCTGCACTGGGCGGACGAGGCGACGAACGAGCTCATTCCCTATCTCGCGCGGAAGCTGCGGGACGATCGGGTCATGCTCCTGGTCACGTACCGGAGCGACGAGCTGCACCGGCTGCATCCGATCAACCACGTGCTTGCCGAGCTCAGCCGCGGTCGTCTTGCCGAGGATGTGCGCCTCAAGAAGCTGACCCTCGAGGAGACGGGCGACGTCATCCGCGCCGCGCTCGGCCTGGCGCAACCGGCAACGGCCGAGTTCCGCCGGGCCCTGTTCGAGCGAACGGAAGGAAACCCCTTCTTCGTCGAGGAGATCCTCCGCGCCCTCGTGGAGAAGGGCGAGCTCGAATATCGCGAGGGCGCGTGGCACCGGACCAAGGCCGTCGCCGACCTCGCGATACCGGCCTCGGTCCGCGACGCGGTCCAGCAACGGCTGCTCGCGCTCGAGCCGCGCGCCCGCAAGGCGATGCAGATCGCGGCGGTCATCGGCCAGCGCTTCGATTTCGAGATCCTCGGTGCAGTGAGCGGGCTCGACGAGCCGACGCTCGTCGACGCGATCAAAAGTGCGATCGAAGCGCAGCTCGTGCGCGAGGAGACCGACGCCGCTGGCAACGAGACCTACGCGTTCCGGCACGCCCTGTCGCGTGAAGCGGTGCTCACGGAGCTCCTCCAGCGCGAGCGCCGGATGCTCCATCGGAGCGTCGCCGAGGCGATCGAGCGCAGCGTGCCCGCGGGCTCAGCGGAACGCTCGGAGGAGCTCGCGTACCACTTCGACGAGGCGCGCGACACGGCCCGCGCGTACCGCTATCACGCGCTCGCTGCCGACCACTCCATTCGCATGTCCGCGCCGGGCGCCGCGATCCGGCATCTGGAGCGGGCGATCGAGATCGCACCGGAGGACGACGCGGCGCTCCCGGAGCTGTTCCTCCGCCTGTCCGACGTGTCCCTCACGGTCGCGGACACCGCGCGTGCCCTGCGCGCGGCACAGGAGGCGCGGGCGACCTCCGTCGCGCGCGGTGATCTGCTCGCTGCCGGCGCGGCGATCCACCGCGTCGGGCTCTGCCAGTGGTACCTCGGCCAGACGCAGCAGGCCACCGACACCGTGCGCGAAGGCGTTGCCCTGCTCGAGCCGCTCGGCCCGAGCGCGCCGCTCGCCGCGTGCTTTGCGGAGCTGGCCCGCCTCGCGATGATCGACCAGCGCCGCGGCGACGCCATCGACGTCGGTGAGCGGGCTGCCCGCATGGCGAAAGAGGTGGGGGCGCTCGAAACCGAGATCGCGGCCATGAATACGGTGGGCACGGCGCTGGGCATGGAGCGGCGCGACGAGGGTGTGGCCATGCTGCGCAAGGGCTTCGCCCTCGCCGATGAGCACGGTTTCATCGCCGAAGCCGAGCGGGCGCTCAACAATATGATCGCGGTCCTCATGTCGGGCGATGCGCCGTTCAGCGAAGCGCTGCGCGTCCACAAGCAGACGGTGGCGTACGCGCGGAAGCACGGCCACCGATCCGACGCGCAGCTGAATCGCGAGTGCCTGTATCCGTTCCTCGAAGGCGACTGGGACACGGCGCTCGCTGTCGCGGCCGAGGGCGCGAACGAGGGCATCTGGGGCGCCGGTCGGGAGCAGATCGCGGCGGTCATCAACATCGCCCGCGAGGGTCCGCTCCCGGCGCACGTCGCCCGTCTCGACGCCGCGCACCGACGGCTGACCGCTCCCGGCGATTCACAGTGGCTCGCGTCGGCCACCGCGAGCACGCACGGGTACGTCATCGCAGAGCTGTGGGCCGAGACCCTCGCGGCCGCCGAGCCGGCGTACGCACTGATCGGCACCACGGAGGTCGGACCGACGGCGGGCGCCGGGCTCGCCGCGGTCCGCGCCGCCCATGAGCTCGGCAACGCCGCTGCCGGAGACCGCTGGCTCGCGAAGCTGCACACCACCGCCGGGCGGACGGCGATGCAGCGCGCCAGCCGCGCGTACGCCGAGGTCATGTCCCATGACGGCGCGAGCGATCCGGTGGCGGACGTCGAGAAGCTCCGCCAGGCGCTCGGCGAGCTGACCGACCGACCGGCCCCGGTCCAGCGGATCGTGCTGGCCCAGGAAGTGGTCAGGCGGTTGGTCGCTGCGGGCGCGACCGACGAGGCCGCGGCGGTGTTCGCGCCGCTCATCGCGTTCCACCGTGGCGCCAAGGCGACGTGGTACCTGACCCGCCTCGAAGCATGGGCTCGCGGCCTTGGGCTTACGGTCGGGACGCCATGACGCTTGCCACAAAGCCCGTGTCCGCCTCGAAGACCGTGTTCGCCAAGTCGATGCTGCCGAGCGACGCGAACCCCTCCGGGAACGTCCACGGTGGCGAGATCATGAAGCTCATCGACGAATGCGCGGGCGCGGCGGCCGGAAGGCACGCGCGCCAGCGGGTCGTCACCGCCCGGGTGGACGAGCTGTCCTTCCTCGCGCCGGTCTACGTGGGTAATCTCGTGACGGCGCGCGCCTCGGTGAACGACGTCGGGACCAAGAGCATGGAGATCGGCGTCCGGGTGGATGCCGAGGACATTCTCACGGGGAAGATCGTCCACGTGTCGTCGGCCTACCTCGTGTACGTCGCGATCGACGCCGACGGGAAACCGGTCCCGATCCCGCCCCTGGTCGCCGAGACCGACGAGGAGAAGCGCCGGATGGCCGCCGCGAAGGTCAGGCGCCAACGGCGCAGCCAGCCCCGCTAGCATCGCCGCAGCGCAACGGGAGGTTCGAGATGAGAGGGTCACGCGTCCTGTCCGTCGGTGTAGCGGCATTGCTCGTCGCGACGGCCTGCCAGGCTCCACGGGCGACGTCCGGTTCGACGCCGACCACCGCTGGGAGCGCGGCCGCCGCGAGTAAGGCGCCGGACTTCAGCGGTAAGACGCTCAATATCGTCACCGGCGGGACCGGCGGCGTGTACATCGTGTACGGCGCCGGACTGGCGGACATGCTGACCAAGCGGATGAAGGTCGCGGCCAGCGCGCAGACGACGCCGGCGTCGGTCGACAACATGAAGCTCATCCGCGACGGGAAGGCCGACCTCGCGTTCACCCTGGCCGACACCGCGTACGACGCGATCAACGGGAAGAACCGCTTCGCGCCACCGGAGGCCAAGGCCGACGCGAAGACGATCGCGGTCATGTACTCGAACTACATGCACATCGTCGCCAAGGCCTCGGCGGGCATCAACACGGTCGCCGACCTCAAGGGCAAGCGGGTCTCGATCGGCGCCGCAGGGTCCGGAACGGAGACGAAGGGCATCCGCATCCTCGAGGCGTACGGCCTGAACGCGACGACCGACATCCAGCCGCAGCGGCTCTCGGCACAGGACTCCGCCGACGCGCTGCGTGACGGCAAGATCGACGCGTTCTTCTTCGACGGAGGGCTACCGACGAGCGCCGTCACCGACGTCGCGAACTCGACGGCGATCAAGCTCCTCGACCAGTCCGACGCCATCGCGAAGATGAACGCGAAGTACGGCAACTTCTACTTTGCGGCCAAGATCCCGAAGGGCACGTACAAGAACGACACCGATGTCGTGACCGCGGGGGTCGCGAACCTGCTGGTGGTGCCGTCGTCGTTCGACGCCGCATTCGTGCAGGCGATCCTCACCGCGATGTTCGACAACCAGCCCGATCTCGTGCTGGTCCACCCCGAGGCGAAGAATCTCAAGCTCGACACCGCGACCCAGGGCTCGCCGATCGACTTCCACCCCGGAGCGATCGAATTTTATAAGTCAAAAGGCGTTTGGAAGCCGTAATTCCGTGAGGGCCCTGACCCTCGCGATCGTGCTCGCGACGCTGACGGGGGTGGCACTCGCCACCCCCGTCGCCGTTCTCCGGGTGGATCCCGGTGGCCACCTGTACGCGCTCGCGGACGGTGAGCGCTACGAGTACACGTACCAGCAGTCCATCTATCAGGTGCCGGTGATCGAGGAGCACGTCCGCACCGGCGACACCCTCGCCATCGTGCGTGCGCGGTCAAGCGACCTGCGTGCCGTGGAATACTTCCGCTGGGATGGCAGGATCCGGCGTGAGGGCGACGACTTCGTCCAGGACGCCCCGCCGAACCACGTCGGCGCGATCACGTTCCGCATCACCCGCGAGGGCGCGCAGCGGCTGCACGGCGCCGACTTCGACATCTCGCTGCGGACCCAGTTCGGCGAAAGCGTGGTAACGATCACGCCGGAGCACGCGCCCGCACTGTTCGTCCTCCTGGGAGCGGCGCGGTGACCGGGGAGCCCACACCACCGGCCGAGATCATCGTCCGACCCGACCTCGACCAGGTGCTCTCGGACGAGAAGAACCGGGAGATCATCGAGGAGTACGAGAACGAGGCAAAGACTCGGACCCTGAGCGGCTGGTGGGCCCGCGTCGTGACAAGCCTATCGGTCGCGACCACGCTCTTCGCGCTCTACTACGCGGCCGCCGGCGCGGAGATCCCGTTCACGACGTTCGTGCTGGTCCCCACGATCAGCGTGTTCGGGGAAACGATCACCACCAAGCAGATCTACGAGATGCTGTTCCTCGCGGCCGTCCTCACGCTCACGTTCCTCGTCTACCCGGCGCACCGGCGCTTCCTGAAGGCGGTCAACCCGGTCTTCGACCTGCTCCCCGCGATCGCGTCCGTCGCGATGGCGCTCTACGTCCTCCTCAACTTCGAGGACGTGATCTACCGGGCGAACAGCCCGACGGCGACCGACTTCATCTTCGGGATCATCGCGATCACGGTCGTTCTCGAGGCCGCCCGGCGCACGATCGGCTGGCACCTCCCGATCCTGGGGCTCATCTCGATCGCGTACGCGTACTTCGCCGACTTCATGCCCGGCCCGTTCCGCGGGCCGCCGAAGAACCTCGACGACATCGTCGCGAACCAGTACCTCGGGACGGACGGCATGCTCGGCCAGCCGCTGCTGGTGGCCGCCACGTTCATCATCCTGTTCACGATCTACGGTGCGATCCTCGACTACACCGGCGCGGGCAAGTTCTACGTGGACCTCGCGTTCGCGCTCACGGGTCGCAAGCCCACCGGTGCCGCACGCACCGTCACCGTCGCCTCGTTCCTGCTCGGCACGGTCTCCGGCTCGGGCGTCGCGACCACCGTGACGCTCGGCTCGATCGCCTACCCGATGCTGAAGAAGGCCGGCCACGATCGGGAGTCCTCGGGCGCCATCCTGTCGGCAGGCGGCATCGGCGCGGTCATCTCGCCACCGGTGCTCGGGCCGGCGGCGTTCATCATGGCCGAGATCCTCCGCATCTCCTATCTCGACGTCGTGATCATGGCGATGATGCCGACGATCCTCTTCTACCTCGGCATCCTGCTCACGATCGAGATCGACGCGCGTCGCCTGAAGGCGCAGCCGATCGTGCTCGACGCGCCCGGATTCTGGGAGCTGACGAAGCGCTACTGGTACCAGTACACGTCGCTCTTCGCGATCATCGGGTTCCTGCTGCTCGGCTTCAGCACGATCACGGCGATCTTCTGGTCGATCATCCTCGCGATCGTCGTCCCGTACATCCGCAAGGAGACCTCGATGTCGCGGAAGCAGCTCGTGGCCGCGCTGTCGAGCGGCACGCGGCAGGTCCTGTCGATCGCAGCGACGACCGCGGTGGCCGGCATCACCGTGGGGATCCTCCTGCAGACCGGTCTCGGACTGAAGATCTCGAGCCTCATCCTCGCCCTCGGTCTCGGCAACCTCGTCCTCACCCTGATCGTCGCGGGTGTGGTCCTCTGGGTCCTCGGTCTGTCCTTGCCGATCACGGCCACCTACCTCGTGGCCGTGCCGACCGTGATCCCGGCACTGGTCACGCTTGGGGTGCCGCCACCCGCGGCCCACATGTTCGTCTTCTACTACGCGGTACTGAGCGAAGTCTCGCCTCCGGTCGCGCTGTCACCGTTCGCGGCGTCTGCGATCACCGGCGGAAATCCGTACAAGACGATGATGCTGACCTGGAAGTACTGCCTGCCATGCTTCCTCGTCCCATTCATGTTCACGCAGCCTGACGGACTCGCGATCCTTTGGCGCGACACCACGATCGTCGGCGCCGCGGTCGCGTCGATCTCGGCCATCGCGGGTATCGCGGCGATCGTGTCGGGCGTCGGCGGTTATCTGTTCAAGCCGACGACGCTCGTGGAGCGCGTCGTCCTGGTCGCCGCGGGCCTCTTGCTCCTTGCACCGGGCGCTCTCGCCGACGTGGCCGGTCTCGTGCTGTTCGCGCTCGCGATCGCGTCACAGCGCTTCCTCCCGCGGCCCGCTACGCGCGTTTCGGCGGCTTGATGACCCGGCGTGATCGGGCGATCGCGATCGCGCTCGCAGCGTTCGTGATCGTCACGCGGCTCCCGTTCGTGACGCGCGTGCTCTTCGAATGGGATTCGGTGCTCTATGCGCGCGCGCTCGAGCAGGGCTTCCAGGTCAGTGCCGGCATCGGCGATCAGCGACCACATCCGCCGGGGTACATCTTCTATGTGGGCGCCGCCGCGCTGTTCCGGGCGTTCTTCGGCGACAGCAACACCGCGCTCGTCGCGGTCTCGATCCTCGCGGGCGCCGGCGCGACGGCGACGGTCTACCTCCTCGCGCGCCGATTCGCGCGGACGGAGCTCGCGGTCTTCGTGGCGCTCGCGTTCGCCCTCGACCCGCTCGTATGGGCCCACGGCGAGCTGGCGTTGCCGTACACCGTCCTCTCATTCGGATCGACGGCCCTCGCGCTCGCCCTGTGGGAGGCGCACCGCGGCGACAAGCGAACGCTGTTGATCACGAGCATTGCGCTCGGGATCGCTGCAGGCTTCCGCCAGGATCTCCTGCTCGTGCTTGGGCCGCTCTGGCTGTGGGCCGCCGCCCGCCACGGCTGGCGCACGCTCGTCTTCGGCGTCGCGGCGGTGGCTGCGGCCTGCCTCGCGTGGCTCATCCCCTCGGCCGCGTTGTCCGGCGGTCTCACGTCGTACCTCGGCGCGGTCGCGGCGCAGTCCGGGTCGATCACGGGACAGTCGGTCGTGAGCCCGAGCGGGGCGGGCGCGCTCTGGTACGACCTGCGGTTCATCGTGCTCGCGCTCGCCTGGGGATTGTTCGCGGTCGGTGCCCTCCTCGCGGTGCTGCTCCTCGCGCCCGCGGTCCATTGGCTGCGACGACCGCGGGCCATCCACGGCGGCGCCACGACGGCGTTCCTTCTGCTCTGGATCGTGCCCGGCCTGATCGTGTACCTGACGTGGATCATCGGCGAATGGGGCTACGTCCTCTCGATCCTCCCCGCGTTCTACGTCCTCTGCGCCGCGCTCCTCGAGCGCGCGCTCGGCACGACGCGCGGGCCGGCGCTCGCGGCATGGCGGGCGCTCGCCATCCTCATCGTCGCGGCGGGCGCCGTCGCGTTCCTGCTCCTGCCCGGCCGCTGGTCACAGGCGCTGCTCGCGGCACACGATCAGGACACGCGCGCCCGCGTCGCGTACATCCGAGCGTCGTTCACGCCGGCGCGGACCGTCGTGCTCGCGCGCGAGGACTACCAGCTGGTCCGCTACTACCTCGCGGACTATCGGGCCTGGCTGTACGATCCCGCGCCCAGGACGAACGCCGACGCGAAGAAGGCGGTGGGCGATGCGTCGCTCGTCATCTTCACGCCGGGCCTCGTCCTCCGTCAGCCCGTGTCGACGACAAGCGCAGCCATCGGTGGCGAAGGCGGCCGTCTCACGTTCGTTCCCGCGCCGGCATCGGCAGTCCAGCTCTTCGGCGATGACCCGATCGCGCGCGAGCCCTAGAGGCCTGCCGCCCGTTCCGGGACGGTGCTCGAATCTGGCTCGCTTGACCGGACACCTACTTTGGCCAAACGTGGTGTCCGGTGCGATAAGGACAATGGGAGGTCTGCGATGACGTCGACCGAGGCGAAGGTCCTCGAAGCTGGCCGGGGGCGCCAAGGCTGGCTTGGCGGGCTGGGGATCCGGTTCATGATCTCGTCCGACGATTCAGGCGGCGGCTTCGTCCTCATCGAGCACGTGCTCAAGCCTCGGGCGCTCGCGGCACCACTCCATCGACACACGAAGGAGGACGAGTACAGCTTCATCCTGAGTGGCCGAGTAGGCGCCAAGCTCGGCGAGCAGGTCGTCCACGGAGACCCGGGTGACCTCATCTTCAAGCCGCGCGGACAGTGGCACACCTTCTGGAACGACACCGACGAGGAGGCGAGGCTGCTCGAGATCATCTCGCCGGGCGACTTCGACCACTACTTCGAGGACATGATCGCGATCGCTGGCGGCGGCCGGGTCCCGCCTGAGAAAGCCGCGCCGATCCGTGAGCGGCACGGGTTGGACGTCGACGTCAGCAGCCTCCCGCAGCTGATCGCGGACCACCATGTGAGATTCGGATGACTGGCACGCGGAGGCAGCGGTGCGACACCGCCCACCTTGAGTCCGGCTAGCGGCTTGAGTTGATCGCCTGGCGAAGGACGCGCGCGATGCGCGGCGAGAGCGAGCTCAGCACGAGGCGGTCACGGTCGCACCGGGTGCACGGGCAAAACACCGACGTGCTCGAGTGGGGGGCCGTCATGTTGTCCATGAGCCGTTCCGTAGGCAAGCGCCATGCCAGCGCCGGCGCTACATGACGGCGCGTACGGCGGCGACGCCACGCCCGCGAGCATCGCGACCGCGGCGGTCAACGGATCGGTAACGGCAGCCGGCGCGAGCGCGAGTCCGACCGATCGGATGACCGCGACGACCGCCGCGGTGACGCCGGCGATGGCATCGCGCACGGCGCGCCGCTTGAGCACGAGCTCGATCCCGCGCGCAAAGACGAGCACGAGGACGAACGACGGTAGGAAGACCGCGACGGTCGCGACGATCGCTCCCGGGATGCCGGCCGCGAGGTAGCCGGCGAAGGTCGCGAACAGCATGAACGGACCAGGCGTGGCGACGCTGAGAGCGACGCCATCGAGGAGCTGGGCCGTGAAGAGCCACGCGTGCTCCTTGACCGCGCCGCGTTGAAGGAACGCGATCGACCCGTACGCGCCACCGAAGCTGATGACTCGGGTTGGAGCTGTTGGGCATCCGGCGGTGCCATCCGCGGCGAGTAGCATCCGCGCCACAGTCGCGCGCGACGGAGGGAAGGCACGGATGGCACTCAGCTTCGCGGTCAACTGGGTCGGCGTCATCGTCGGGAATATCGCGCTGCTCATCATCGGATTCGTCTGGTTCATGCCCAACGTGTTCGGAAGCCGTTGGATCGCGTACATGGGCCGCCCGGGCGAAGAGCTGAAGCCAGGCCCCGAGTTCATCGTCTCGATCCTGTCCGGAACGCTCAACTCGTTCGTGATGGCCGTGCTCGCGCTCAACCTCAAGGCCACGACCGCCGGAGACGGCATCATGCTCGGCCTGCTGGTGTTCGCGGGATTCTTTCTGAGCTACTTCACGGCGAACACGATCTTCGCGAAGCGGCCGTGGGGTCTTTGGGGCATCGATGTGTCGCACGCGCTCGTTGCCCAGGTGGTGCTCGCGGTGATCGTCACGCTGCTCAGGTAGAGCGGGGCTCGTCCCGCTTGAGCTGGCCCGCGTAGTACTGGCGGACCTTCTTCACCTTGGGCAGCGCGGTGGCCTGGATGTATGGCTGGCCGGGATTCCGCTCAGCGTAGTTCTGGTGATACGTCTCGGCCTCGAAGAATCGCACGAGCGGCACGACCTCGGTCACGATCGGGCCGTCGAATACCCTGGCCGCGTCGAGCTGCGCGATGTACGTGTCAGCCACGGCGCGTTGCTCGTCGTCGCTGTAGAAGATGGCTGACCGGTACTGGCGACCGACGTCATACCCCTGGCGGTCGCGCGTCGTCGGGTCGTGCGCGATCGAGAAGAAGACCTTGAGCAGCTTGCCGTACGTGAGCTTCGACCGGTCATAGCGGATCTCCACAGCCTCGGCGTGACCGGTGCGGCCAGTGCAGACCGTCTCATAGTCCGCGGTCTCCGCGGTGCCGCCGGCGTATCCGGATCGCACCGATCGGACTCCGTCGAGCTGCAGATACACCGCCTCGACGCACCAGAAGCACCCGCCGGCGAGGACGGCGGCGCCCTCGCCGTCATGCGATGCCGCGTCCGTCGCCGGATCGGGGAACAGCTGCGGTGAGACCATCGGTCTCACCCTAGCAAAACGCTATTTGCCGTCGGTCAGGCCGATGACGTTGCCATCCGGATCGCTGAACAGGCCGATCGTCGTGGTCGGACCGACCTTCGTCGCCGGGAACACGACCTTGCCGCCGGCCTTCGTGACCTTCGCGAGCGCGGCCGTGATGTCAGGCACGACGGCGTAGACCGTCACGAACGGGCCTGGTCCGCGGAGCGGACCGATACCGCCGCCGACGCCCTGGCCGCCCGCGTCGGTGTCGACGAAGGTGTAGTTGTTCTCAGGCATGAAGTTCATCTTCCAGCCGAGCACGTCCGTATAGAACTGCCGGGCCTTCGCCGGATCCGCGCTGTTGATCTCGAAGTTCGTGACTGGTGCGCCCATGACGTTCGTCCTTTTCAATATTCCGTATCGGGTCAAGGCTGCGTGATCGTCGGTAACTCCCTCCCCTCTGCGATGGCGGTCAGTCGGGGCAGGAAGAAGTCCCAACCGGCGGCGTGGCTTGCGCGCTCGGACACTGGAAGACCGCGATGCACGAGCCGCAGGCGGGTGCCCTTCCCGCGCGGCTCGAGGTCGATCTCGACGGTCGACCCGCCCGGCCGCACGACGGCGTCGGGCGCGTCCCAGCCCCAGGTGAACACGATGCGGCGGTTGGGCACGACCTCGACGTACTCGCCGAGCGCGCGACCGCCGTCAGCGAAGCCGACGTCGAACGCGCCTCGCGGGCGCGGCTCGAGCGTCGCGGTCCTGCCCTTCCAGCGCACGTACTGCTCCGGATCGGTCAACAGGGTGAAGACGGTCTCTGGCGTGGCCGCGATGTCGATCACTCGCTCAATGGCGTCGGGATCTGTGCTCATGGCTCCCCTTCTCGCGCTCAGCGCGCTCGGCGGCGGTCTTGAGCGCACGCAGCTCGTCGTCCCAGAACGCGGTCAGATAGGCCCGCAGCTCCTCGAGCGCTCCGCGACGGGCGCGATAGATGCTCCGGCGGCCGTCGCGGCGAAGCGTGACGAGGCCGGCATCCTCAAGGACCCGGAGGTGCTGCGAGATCGCGGGCCGGGTGATGTCGAAGTGCTCCGCGATCTCGCCGACGGATCGCTCCTCGTGCCAGACGAGGCGGAGGATCTCCCTGCGCCGTGGCTCCGCGATCGCCCGAAGTGCCTCGTCCATCCGCCGATAGGTTAGTCACGACTTACCTATTCTGTCAACGGCGCGAGGCGGTCAGTGCGTCCCCTCGGCCACCGGGCGTGCCCACCGGTAGCGGTGCTCCGGACGGCCCGTCTTGCCGTACCGCATGGTCACCTCGACGAGACCGGAACGCGCGAGGCGGTCGAGGTACCGCCGCGACGTGACCCGGCTGACGCCCGTGCGCAGGGCGACCTCTTCGGCGGACAGATCGTCCTCGATCCCGCGCAGGGTCCGCGCGACCAGGGCGAACGTCGCCGGCGAGAGCCCCTTCGGCAACGTCGGTGCGGTGGAGCCGGCGCGCAGCGTCGCGAAGACCTCATCGATCTCGTCCTGATCGACCTGCCGGGCCTGGCGCAGCCGCGAACGCAGGGCGGCATAGCTCTCCAGCTTCTCGCGGAACGCATTGAACTGGAACGGCTTCACGAGGTAATGCACCACACCGCCCTGCAGTGCCGAACGGAGCGTCTCCACGTCGTTCGCGGCCGTGATCGCGATCACGTCGACCGGTGGCCGTCCGGTGGAGTGCAGGTCGCGCAGCACCTCGAGGCCGGAGCGGTCCGGCAGGTAGATGTCGAGCAGGACGAGGTCCGGGCGGTCAGCCTCCGCGCGGGCAAGCGCGTCCGCGGCGGTGTGCGCGACACCGACGACCGTGAACGACGGAATGCGCTCGATGAACTCCCGGTGGATCGCCGCGACCCGAAAGTCGTCGTCGACGATCAGGGTGCGGATGGCCCCCTCGGTCGTCGCGCTCATGCCCCAGCCGCGGGGATCAGCGCCGTGAACACCGCGCCGCCATCGTTCGCGACGCGCACCCAGCCGCCGCGGCGGTGCGCGATCTGGCGCACGAGCGCGAGCCCGATCCCGTAGTGCGAGGCGCCGGCCTTCGTCGTGAAGCCCTCGCGGAAGATCTCGTCGGCGACGCGGTCGTCGACGCCCGGTCCCGAGTCGCGGACCCGCACGGAGGTGCCCTGCGGCTCGGCCTGCACGCTCACCTCGACCCAGCCGTTCTCCGTACCCGACGCCGCGTCGATCGCGTTGTCCACGAGGTTGCCGACGACGGTGATCAGGTCCCGCACGTCCGCGACCTGCGCCGGCAGCCGCGCGTCGCTCGCGAGGCGGAATTCGACGTGGCGCTCCAAAGATGCGGCCGCTTTCGCCAGCAGCAGCGCGGCGAGCGCGGGATCGGCAATGCGCTCCTGCACGAGATCGACGAGCTCCTGATGCACGAGCGAGGTCTCCGCCACGAAGCGGATCGCGTCGTCGAGCTTGCCCAGCTCGATGAGTCCACCGATGACGTGCAGCTTGTTCGAGAACTCGTGCGCCTGTGCGCGGAGCGCCTGCAGAAGCCCTCGCTCAGTGTCGAGCTCGCGGCGGACACCCTCGAGCTCGGTCCGGTCTCGAAGGGTGATGACCGCGCCGACCTCGGCGCCGCGCACGGTCGCGGGCATGCGATTCGTGACGAGCACCCGCCCGCGCGCCAGAACGACCTGGTCGGTGCCGGCGGCCGTGCCATCGAGCACGTCGCGCACACGGCCCGCGGGTACGAGATCGCGAAGGGGACGGCCTTCGACCGTCAGCGGCAGGTCAAGTAGCCGTCGGGCTTCGTCGTTCGCGATCGTCACGTTGCCTGCCATGTCCAGTGCGAGCACGCCTTCGCGGATCCCATGGAGCATCGCGCCACGCTGTTCGAGCAAGCCGACGATCTCACGCGGGCCGAGCCCGAAGGTCTGACGGTGGATGCGGCGCGCGAGGATGAGCGATCCGATGATCCCGAGCGCGAGCGCGAGCACGACCGTCAGCGTCATCGTCGGGAGCGCCTGACCGAGCTTCTCCGCGAGCTGCGCCGCAAGGAAGCCCACCGACACGATGCCCACGACGTTGCCGTCGCTCAGGATCGGGACCTTCGCGCGCAGGGAGCGTCCGAGCGTGCCGTCCTGGTAGCCCACGTACACGTCACCCGCGAGCGCCTGGCTCGGATCGGTCGACACGCGTTTCCCGATGTTCTCCGGGTTGGGATGCGAATAGCGGATGCCATCCTTGTTCGCGACGACGACGAAGTCAGCGCCGACCGACCGCCGGATGGCCTCGGCGATCGGCTGGATGACCTTGGCCGGCTCGGGGTCGTTCATCGCCTCGACGATGTCGGGCGTCGCGGCTACCGCGTACGCGATGGCGAGCGCCCGCTGCTTGTATTGCTCGTCGATCTGTGATGACACGAGCGCGTAGGACGCGAGCGCGCCGATGATGACCGTCGCCGCGATGACCGCCACCTGGAGCAGGAGCAGCTGCGAAGACACCGAGAGCGGACGCAGCCACCGTACCGAGGCAGCGGAGATGGCGCTCACGGACGGGAGAACGCGCTGTGCTCGCATGTTGTGAGAAGCCTATCGCCCACCGTTAGGGGCCCGGGTCTTTGACGCTCCCGATCTTGTCGACGACCGCGTTCGAGACCCCGCCGGCCGACGTCGGCGATGCCTTCGCCTCGCGGATGTACATGTCCTGGACCGGATTGTGGGTCGCCTTGTCCATCGTGAAGCTCCCGGCGATGCCGGTGAACGATACGGACTCAAGGGCCGCGATGAGCGCGTTGGCGTTCTTGGTGTCGCCCTTGGTCGTCTTGAGGGCCTCCTCGAGCAGGCGCATCGCGTTCCACATCTCGCTCGCGTAGATATCCGGCGCGTACGGCTGCCCGGTGTCATCATCGATATAGGCCTTCTTGAATTCGGCCACAAAGGTCTTGTTGTCGGCGTTGTCGAGGTCGATGGACCACGGGAACGATGTCGTGATCCCGAGCGTGGCCTGCCTGGTGACCTTGAAGACCTGGTAATCAGCGAGCGGGCCGGGTCCGGCGAGCTTGTAGCCCGCTGCGCTCATGCCGGCCGCGCCCCATGCGGCGATGAGGCCCTCAGCGTCGTCCGTGATGAAGGCGGCGAAGACGTTCTTGGTCGGCTGCGCCTTGATCGCGGCGACGACCTTCTTCCAGTCGGCCCCGCTCTTCTCGGGCACCGAGCTCTTCCCGGTCGCACGCCCGCCGTTCTTTCCAAGGCCCTCGGTGAAGGCCGCGGCCGACTCGGTGCCGAACGTGTCGTCGGCGGACACGACGTACCAGTCCTTTTGCCCGGCCTTCGACGCCCATTCGCCGAGCGCCTCGCCCATCTGCCAGGACGAGGGAGCGGTGCGGAAGACGTATGTGCTTTTGCAGGTCGGTGTGCAGCCCGAGCTCACGCGCGTCAGCGCATTCACGCTCGCATTCGTGTCGAGGTAGACCATCTTCTGCGCCTCCGCGGTGTCGTGGAGGAGGTACGCGGCCGGCGCCGCGGCGCCACCCATGAGCAGCTCGACGTGTTTGTCGAGCAGCTGCTGGATCCGGGTCTTGTTGATCCCTGGCTCGATGGCCGACTCGTCGTCGTAGAAGATGTGGACCTCGCGGCCCGCGAGCGAGCCGCCCTTGAGCTTGAGATAGAGGTCAGCGGCGCGGCGCTGCGATGCCCCGATGTCGGCATCGATCGCCGACTCGGTGATCGGCATGAGGATGCCGATGTTCAGCGTCCCCAGGGCAGCGGCGGGCGACGGCGACGGCGGAGCGCTCGCCGTGCAGGCGGACACGATGAGGACGAGCGTGGTGAGGAGCGCCGGCAGGATGCCGGCGCTCCGCCCACGACGATCGGATCGGTTACTTCGCTGCGTTGACGAACTCGTCGGTGTAGGTCTTCGAGAGATCGAGGTTCGGGTTCTTGATGACGTTCTCGTTGAACTTGGCCAGCAGGCTCAGCTCGAACGCCGGAGCGTCCTTGGGCATCTTCCCGTCGGGGCTGAACATTCCCATGCTGTCCTTGAGCGCCTGGACGTACGCATCCTTGTCGCCCCCGTAGTAGTCGGCCGGGAGCTTCTCGGCGATCTCGAGCGGGCTGTGCGTCGCGATCCATTTGAGCGTCTTCACGTAGGCGTTCACCACGCGCTGCGTGACGTCCTTGTTCGCTGCGATGTAATCGGCGCGAGCGAAGACCGAGATGAACGGGTAGTCGCCGCCGAGCGCGGCGCGCGTCGTGTCGATCTTGGACAGGTCGACGAGCAGCTGCCCGTCGCCGGTCTTCTGCATCCGGATCACCGTGGGCTGCGTCGTGATGCCCACGTCGATCTTGCCTTGCTTCATCGCCGCGATGAACGTGTCCCCGGCGCCGGCTGCGACGAAGGTCACGTCGGAGAGCTGCAGACCGGCCTTGAGGACCATCGCGCGCATGAGCGTGTGCGTGCCGGAGCCGATGGAGGTCACCCCGATGTTGAGGCCCTTGAAGTCCTTCGGCGACTTGACGGTGTCTTGCTTCTGCTTGGAGACCATGACGAACTCGCCCGGCTCCTGCAGGAGCAGGGTCACCATCGTGATCGACTTGCCGGCTGCGGCGATGTCGATCGTGTGGTCGTACGAGCCTGAGCCGAAGTTGACGTTGCCTGCGACGATCTCGACCGTGGTGTCCTTACCGGACGGCTCATCGATGAGGTCGACCTCGAGATTCTGGTCCTTGAAGTAGCCGAGGGCCTCGGTGAGCTTGTTCGGCAGGTAGATCTGCTTGTTGAGACCACCCACCATGATGGAGACCTTCGCCGGTGCCGGGGTCGCTACCGCGGCTGCCGTCGTCTTGGCCGCCGACGCCCCTGTGGTCGCCGAGGGTCCTGCTGTACCCGAACCGCCGCAGGCAGCGGCGATGAGGGCCACGATGATCGCGATCGCTGGGATCCGGAAACGCATGTGTCCTCCTCCTTTTACGCGCGCTAGATCGACACTTCGGTGATCGCGTTGGGACGCCATTTGATGAGGTAGTTCTCCAGCCTCGTCACGAACCACTCGGCGATGATCGCGACGATGGCGAGGATCAGCATCGCGGCGAAGACACCGTTCGCGTTGAACGTGCCCTGGGCCGTCGCGATCATGAGTCCGATGCCTTTCCGAGCGCCGAGGTACTCGCCAACGATCGCGCCGACGAGGGCGAAGCCGAAGCTCGTGTGTAGGCTTGCGAGGATCCACGAAAGCGCCGACGGGAGGATGACGTGACGTGAGAGCTGGCGCTGGCTGGCGCCGAGGATGCGGGCATTCGCGAGGAGGTCACGATCGACCTCACGCACACCCTGGAACGCGTTGAAGAAGACGACGAAGAACACGAGCACGACGGCGAGCGCGACCTTCGACGGCATCTCGAGGCCGAGGGCGATCGTGAAGATCGACCCGAGGACCACGCGGGGCATCGCGTTCATTGCCTTGATATAGGGGCCGAGGACATCCGAGAGCAGACGGTTCCGGCCCAGGGCGACGCCGAAGATGATGCCGAGGATCACGCCGATCGCGAAGCCGAGGACGGTCTCCTCGAGGGTCGTGAGGATCTGCTCCCACAGCGGACCTTGCGCGGTCCCGACCTGCACCCAGCGGACCAGCTGGCTCCAGATCCCTGACGGCTGACCGAAGAAGAAGGGGTCCACCGCACAGGTGCCACTATCCGGCCCGTAACAGCCGAGACGCGTCAGGATCTCCCAGCTGCCCACGATGAAGATCGCGAGCGTCACGCGCAGGACCTGCACGAGGATGTTGCGGCGCCCACGAGCGCGCGCCCGCTCGGCGTCGTAATCTGCCGCAACCGTGTCGGCCTTCAGTCGGAACGACGCGGGTGCGGGTGCGAGATCCATCCGCTCCGACTTCAGACCGCGACTTTTTGTTTCGAGCGCTCGTAGCTGACAAGCACTTCGTCCCGCAGGTCGTTCCAGATCTCCTCGTACAGCTCGATGAAGCGGGGCTGGAACCGGATCTCGGCGATGTTCCTCGGACGCGGAAGGTCGACCTGGTACGTGCCCTTGATCGTTCCGGGCCCCGCGGTGATCACGACGACGCGGTCCGCCAGCCCGATGGCCTCCTCCAGGTCGTGGGTCACGAAGACGACCGACGAGCCGGTCGAGGCCCAGAGGTCGAGCAGCTCGTTCTCCATGAGCGCGCGGGTCATGACGTCGAGTGCACTGAACGGCTCGTCCATGAGCAGGATCTTCGGGTGGTTGATGAGTGTCTGGGCGAGTGCGACGCGCTTTCGCATGCCGCCGGAGAGCTGATGCGGGTAGTACTTCTCGAAGCCATCGAGCCCGACGCGCGCGATCCACTGGAGCGCCTCGGTGTTCGCCTTGTCGCTACCGACGCCGCGGAACTTCGGGCCCATCGCCACGTTGTCGAGCACGCTCTTCCAGGGGAAGACCGCGTCGCGCTGGAACACGTACCCGATGCTCCGGCCCACGGACGTGACCGGCTCACCGAAGACCTTGACGGTCCCCTCGCTCGGCGCTTCCAGACCGGAGATGAGCGCGAGCGTCGTTGACTTGCCGCATCCGGTGGGACCGACGATGGCCACGAACTCACCCGGGGCGATGGTGAGGTCGAGATCGCGGAGCGCGGTGAACGACTTCCCCGTGGGCGACACGAATCGCTTCGTGACCCCGTGGAGCTCGATCGCCGCCGCCCCAGCCTTCTCCGCCACCGTCCGGACACCGTGAGCGCACGCCGCCGCCACGTACAGCGATCCGGTCATTACGGATGTTCTGGTCGTTGTGGTCGGACCGAAAAGGGCGTCAGCGGACGTCCGCGTAACGATCTAGCGTGATCGGCGTGGACCTCGCCCGTTACCCGCTCATCCCCTGGCCTCGCTCGCTCGAGGCCCGCGATGGCGCCTTCGTCCCGCAGCAGGGCCTGCGGGTCTCCGTCACCGGCGACGAGACCACGACGAAGGTGGGCGACCTCCTCGCCGGCTACCTCCGCGACCTGACGGCACTCGACGTGACCAGTGGGACGGGCGGAGCGATCACCGTCGCGCTCACGTCCGACGCTCCCGAGGGCGCCGAGGCGTACCGGCTCGAGGTGTCGCCGGAGCGGGTGGACGTGTCGGCTCGCGACGTACGCGGCCTCTTCTATGGGATCCAGACGCTGCGGCAGCTCGTCGCCGCGTCGCCGCAGGCGGTGCCCGCGGTGCGGATCGAGGACGCACCGCGCTTCGGGTATCGCGGCTTGCACCTCGATGTCGCGCGGCACTTCTTCCCCATCGACTTCATCAAGAAGTACATCGACCTGCTCGCGACCTTCAAGCTCAACACCTTCCACTGGCATCTCACGGAGGACCAGGGCTGGCGTCTCGAGATCAAGAAGTACCCGAAGCTCACCGAGGTCGGCGCATGGCGGAAGGAGACGATCGTCGGGCACGCCCGCCGCGGGCCGAAGGGCTACGACGGGACCCCGCACGGCGGCTTCTACACCCAGGAGCAGGCGCGTGAGGTGGTCGCGTACGCGCGCGATCGCGGCGTCACAGTGCTCCCGGAGATCGAGATGCCGGGTCATAGCCTCGCGGCGCTCGCCGCGTACCCGGAATACGCGAACGTGCCGGGGCCGTTCGAGGTGCGCACGACGTGGGGCATCTCCGAAGAGGTCTTTTCTCCCAGCGAGGCGACGTTCGGATTCCTCGAGGACATCCTGCGTGAGGTCATGGACATCTTCCCGAGCGAGTACATCCACATCGGCGGCGACGAGGCCCCGAAGAAGCGCTGGAAGGAAAGCCCCCTCGCGCAGGAGCTCATCAAGAAGGAGAAGCTCGCCGACGAGGACGAGCTCCAAAGCTGGTTCATCCGCCGGATCGAACGGTTCCTGAACCAGAACGGCCGGCGCCTCGTCGGCTGGGACGAGATCCTCGAGGGTGGGCTCGCGCCGAACGCGACCGTGATGTCGTGGCGCGGCACGAAGGGCGGGGTCGCCGCGGCGACGCAGGGTCACGACGTCGTGATGGCACCGCAGGAGGACCTGTACTTCGATCACTACCAGGCGGACCCCGAGCACGAGCCGCTCGCGATCGGGGGCCTGACCCCGATCGAGGACACCTATCGCTACGAGCCGATCGCCGCCGAGTTGTCGAACGACGAAGCCACGCACGTCCTCGGACCGGAGGCCTGCGTGTGGACGGAGTACATGCCCACGGCCGAGCAGGTCGAGTACATGGCCTACCCCCGTGTGCTCGCGCTCGCCGAGGTCGCGTGGTCTCCGCGCGAGGCGCGGGATTGGACGTCGTTCAGCGCCCGGCTGCCCTCAGGGCTCGCGTACCTCGATCGGCTCCGCGTCAACTACCGCAAGCCAGGCTAGACCTCCGATGTCTCGACGGGACGGCGGAGTTCCGCGGAGCGGTACGCCGCGACCACGACCTCGAGCGACCGCAGCCCGTCCTCGCCGCTGATCGGCACCGGCCTACCGCCGAGGATCGCATCCACGAAGCCCGCGACCGTGAGCGCCGTCAGATCGTCGCCCCACCCGGCTAGCCTCGTCTTCCCGCTCGTGTCGTCGTAGTGCGTGAGCGATTGGCGGAACACATCGATGTCGACGGTCCCGCGCTCGCCGACGACGTGCATCGTGACGCCGCCCCACGTGGGATACGTCGCCGGTCGCGACCAGCTGCAGTCGATCGTCGCGAATGCGCCGCCGGCGAAGTCGAGCGTCAGGACCCCGCAATCCTCGACCGGCAGCGCGTACAGGAACGAGCCGAGCTCGGCGTGCACGCGCACGACCTCATCCGTGAGCAGCCACCGCAGCGCGTCGGCGACGTGGACCGTGTGATCCATCGCAGCGCCACCGCCGGCTTCGACCGGGTCGCCGAACCACCGGCCCGGGTACTGCCCGGGATTCGTCGCGCGCACCGCACGCACCCGGCCGAGGGCGCCACTCTGGATCGAGTCCCTCAATGCGATGACCGCCGGGCTGCTGCGCACCGGCAGTGCGACGCCGAGCTGGACGCCCCCGAGGCGGCATGCCTCGATCATCGCGGCCGCGTCGGGCATGGTCGTCGCGAGCGGCTTTTCGCAGAGGACATGGACGCCCGCGCGAGCAGCAGCGAGCGTGTACCGGTGGTGCCCCGCGTTCGTCGACGCGATAACCACCGCCTCGCATTCGCGCAGGAGGGCATCGAGCGTCGCGTGCGTGCGACCGGTGTGCGGTGACCCGCTGTCGTCGAACGAGCCGATGTAGTCGACCTGCTCGAGCGCGCTGAGAGCCGCCACAAGCCCCGCGGCGTGCACGTGCGCCCACGAGAGAAGCCCGACGCGCAGCGTCCTCACACCGGCACGCTCCATGGAACGACCTCACCTCGCTCGGCGGACTCCATCACTGCCAGCCCGAGGGCGAGCGAACGGAGTGCCTCACGGCCGTCGACGAGCGGCGCATCACCGCGGGCGAGCCGTTCGGTCAGGTCGCGGAGCTGACGGCGGTACGGCGTCTCGCGGAGCGTTGGTGCGGGGATGACGCCCGCCCCGCGATCGCCCCCGGGGGATTGCATGACGAATGGAGCGGCGACCCGGCTATCGTGAACGAGCATCCCGCGATCGCCCCGCACCTCGAACGTCGTACGAAATCCGGCGTGCTCGGCCCAGCTCGCTTCGAGCTGCACGATCGGGCGATCGTCGTAGCGCAGTGTCGCGAGCGCGTACCCGAGGGCGCCGTCGGCCACACGTTTCGCGTACACGTGCGCAGGCTCGCCGAACCACCACCGCGCCGTGTCGAGGTCATGGAGCATCAGATCGAGTACGACGCCCCCGCTCTTGGCAGCATCGAGGTACCACGCGCGCGCCGCGCCGACCGACACGGTGCCGCGCGTGAGCGTCGCCAGCGCCGGGCGGCCGAGCGCACCCGCGTCGAGCGTCTCCTTCGCGCGGCGGTACTCCGGGAAGTGGCGGACGACGTGCCCGATCGCGAGCCGCACACCGGCGTCATCGCACGCGCGCACCATCGCGCGCGCGTCCTCGACCGTACGCGCGATCGGCTTCTCGCAGAACACATGCTTCCCCGCCCGCGCCGCGGCGATGGCGTGCTCGGCATGGAGGTGCGTGGGCGACGCGACGACGACGAGGTCCAGGTCGTCGCTTGCGCAGAGCTCCGCCGCATCCCGAGCGACGCGCGCACCGAGCTCGCGCGCAAGGGGTTCGGCTTCGGCGGCGGGCTGTGCGGCGATGGCTACGAGCTGCACGCCCGGAAGGCCGACGCACGCGCGGGCGTGCGTGGATCCCGCGAAGCCTGTGCCGATGACGCCGATACGCAAGGCCACGGCAGCAGGCTAGACCCGCGGGTCGCTACGCGGCGAGACCGATGTCGAAGGAAGCCACGTACCTGTCCGCGGTCTTCGCCAGGCTGATCGTGAGCTTCCCTCCGCTCTGCTGGAAGATGCCATCCGCGGTGTTCCGCATGCGGCCGGTGGCCGCGCGCTGCGAGTAGGGCGCCTGCGCGAAGACCTGATCGTTGAGCGCCTCGTCGAAGAAGAGCTGTGATGTGAAATCGGAGACCTGCCCATTCGCCGCGGCGGTGCGGATCTTGAAGTGCACATGCGTCGCACGCCCCTGATACCAACCGGGCCAGATGGTCGTGAACGTGGCCTTCCCGCTCGTGTTCGTCGTCTGGAAGCCCCGAAGGAACTTCGTCCCCTTCGTGCTGCCGCTGCTCGGATCGCTCACGTCGGAATACACGCCGGTCGCATCGCAGTGCCACACGTCGACCGTCGCGGCGGCGAGTGCGGTGCACGAGGTACCGGTGACCCGTGAGACCAGGAACGTGAGCATCAGCGGCGCGCCGGGCTTCACCGCGCCGGTCGCCGGATCGGACCGGATATCCGAGCGGTTCAGCTTCTCGTCGACGAAGTACGGGCCCTCGGTGAGCGCCGGACGCACGACACACGACGGCAGCACGACGGCGCCCACCGGTGACGAAGGCGCGGCCGCGATCGGTATCGCGGTCATTGCGTCGGGTGGCGGATATGTCGGTGCGGAGATAGGTCCGCAGGCAGCAACGAGCGCGGATCCGCCGAGAAGACCGAGGACCTCGCGGCGGCTGAGGATGCGCCCGATCGGATGGTCGTCGTCTTCGACGACGGCCCGTGACATCGGCTAGCCCTTTGGCCCGGTCGCGACGAGATCGATGACCAGCTTGATCTCGTCGACGACGCTGAGCACGCGCCCCGGGGCCGCAGGAACGGGCATCCCGAAGTCACCGAACTTGATCGTGGGGTTGAGCGTGGCGGTCGCGGCCAGGTCACCGCCCGAGCGCGTCGCCTTGACGTCGAACGTCACGTCCTTGTCGACGCCGTGGATGTTGAGCTTGCCTGCGAGCGTGAAGGTGAAGGTCCCGCTCGCCGGGAGCGGCAGGGTGAGCCCGGTGGCCTTCGTCAGCGTGAATGACGCGGTCGGGAACTGCCGCGTCGACAGCACACTCTGCTTGACGAAGTTGTCCCGCTGCGACGCGTCACTGGTCAGCGACGTCACGTCGAACGTGATCTTTGAGTTCGGAGCGAAGCTGCCGTCGTCCTTCAGCTGGAACGAGCCCTTCGCGCCCGTCGCCACGAGGACAGCGTCGGACGGAAACTGGAGTGCCGCGAGCTGCTCGCGGACGTTGACGGTGGCCTTGGACTTGTCGGACACCGTCCACGCGAGGCCCGTGACCGGCGTCGCCGCGGCGGTCTGCGCGGGCGTGGCGGTCTGGGCCGGCGTGACGCT
The DNA here is from genome assembly GCA_038227105.1 of Candidatus Limnocylindria bacterium. Classification (GTDB taxonomy): domain Bacteria; phylum Chloroflexota; class Limnocylindria; order P2-11E; family P2-11E; genus UBA4735. The sequence continues at coordinate 27,262 of JBBRQB010000029.1, forward strand.
GGGCGTGGACACCGTGGCGGCGGCGCCACAGGCGGAAAGGGCGAGCGCCGTGGCGAGCAAGGCGGTACGAGCTCTCATCATGCGCTCAACCCTACACAGCGGCCGGGCGAAAGACGCTAAGAACTCGATAAGGGAACTCTTCGCTATTCGAACTGGACGGAGCGCTTGGAGAGCCCGAGGAAATACCCGTCGATCACGGTGTCGGGCGTCTCCTTCTGGTCGAGGCTCGCGCCGAGCGCGACGAAGAGCGGCACGAAGTGGTCGACGGTCGGGTGCGCGAACCGGACACCGGGCGCCCGCCGCTTGTAGTCGACGAGCGCATCGACGTCGCCCTTCGCGAGCGTCTCGGCGCTCCACAGGTCGAACTCCTTCGACCACGCGGGCGGCGCCGCGTCGGGGCGGAAGTCCTCGAGGAACGGCAGCCCGTGCGTCATGAAGCCGCTTCCGATGATGAGCACGCCCTCGTCACGCAGCGGCGCGAGCTTTTGACCAAGCGTGAGCAGCTCGCGCGCGTCGAGGCTCGGCATCGAGATCTGCAGCACGGGCACGTCGGCCTTCGGCCACATGACGGTGAGCGGCACGTACGCGCCGTGGTCGAGCCCGCGCTCAGGCTCGTCCGCGATCGGCTGGCCGGGCAGGAGGTCGCGGACGCGCTGGGCCAGCTGCGGCGCGCCCGGCGCCGGGTATCGCACCCGGTAGTAGCGCTCGGGGAAACCATAGAAGTCGTAGAAGAGCGGGACCGTCGTGGTCGCGCCGATCGTGAGTGGCGAGTTCTCCCAGTGAGCCGAGACCACGAGGATCGACGCCGGCGCCGGCAGATCCTTCGACCACGCGGCAAGCTGGCCCGGCCACACCGGGTCGTCGACGAGGATCGGCGCGCCGTGCCCCAGGTACAGGGCCGGCATCCTTCCGGCGCGCTGCGGTGAAGATGTGGTGGTGCTGTCGCTCATGTGCGCTCCGGCAACGTACCCGGTGCGGTGGTCATTCCCCCGCGGCGGGCGGACCGGCGGGTCGCGACGAACGACCCGAGGGCGATCAAGCCGAAGCCGACGGCCATGCCGACCGTGAGCCGCTCACCGAGCAGGGCGACGCCGAGCACCAGAGCGACCGCCGGGTTGAAGTACGTGATGATCGTCGCGCGGATGGGGCCCACTTCCTTGACGAGCGCGAAGAACACGAGGAACGCGAGCGCCGTGCAGACGATGCCCAGGATGGCGACGGACAGCAGGACCTGGGTCGATGGCGGGTGCGCGGGCAGCTGCGCGATGCCCGCGGGCGCGTACACGAGCGCGGTGATCGCGAGCGAGGCGGCGACCACGCCGACGGTGGGAACACCCTTTAGCTGGCGCACGATGATCATCGGGCCGATCGCGTAGCCGACCACGACGAGCGCGACCTCACCGACGGCGAAGAGATCGTCCTGCGCGAGATCGAAGCCGACGACGAGACCGACGCCGATGAAGCCGACGAGCAGCCCGCCGATCCGGCGCGCATCGGGGCGGTCGCCGCCGCCGGATCCCCATGCGAGGACCGCGCCCACCAGCGGCACGCCCGCGATGAGCAGACCGGCGAGCGAGCTCGAGAGCTTTCGCTCCGCGTCCGCGAGCAGGATCCACGGCGCCGCGACCTCGAAGAACGTGTAGGCGAGCACGGGCTTCCAGTACCGGAACATCGGACGCACGTCACCGCGCGCGAGCGCAAGCGGGACGAGGAGCGCGGCACCGAGCGTGGTGCGGAACAGCACGAGCGTCGCGGACGAGAGCTCCGCCACGGCGACTTTGATCAAGAGGTACGGGATGCCCCAGATCACGGCCATCGCCGCGAAGAGGATCCAACCGCGCCGCGTCACTCCTTCATTGTCGGTGATTGAGGACTAGCCTGCGCGTCGTGGAGCCGTTGAATCTCGATGAGTTCGAGGCTGTAGCGCGCGAAACACTTCCGCGGATGACGTATGACTTCATCGCGGGTGGCGCCGAGGACGAACGCAGCCTTGCGATGAATCGCGCGGCGCTTGCATCGCGCACGTTCCGGCCGCGCGTGCTCATCGATGTCGCGGAGCGGGACACGCGGACGTCCCTCCTCGGCCTCGGGCTCCCCCATCCGATCGTCCTTGCGCCCACCGCCCTGCATCGCGTCGCGCATCCCGAGGGCGAGCTCGCGACGGCGCGCGGCGCAGCTGCCGCCGGCGCGCTGTACACGGTGTCCACGGCAACGAGCACGCGGCTCGAGGACATCGCGAGCGCCGCGCCCGGTGGTCATCGCTGGTTCCAGCTCTATCACCTGGGCGAGCGCGAGGCGAGCGAGCGGCTCATCGCGCGCGCGATCGCGACGGGGCACACCGCGATCGTGCTCACGGTGGACGTGCCTCTGCTCGGCCGGCGCGAGCGAGACTTGCGAAACGCTTTCGCGCTGCCTGACGGAGTCGCGATGGCGCACGCGTACGAGCCGGCGTGGGCACCGCCGGGCGAGGATCGCTCGCGCGGCTGGGCGAGCCCCATCGCGAGCGCGAGCCTGACCTGGGACGACGTGGAGTGGATCCGCGCGGCCGCGGGCAACGTGCCGCTCCTGTTAAAAGGGATCCTGCGTGGCGACGACGCGCGCAGGGCGCTCGACCGCGGCGTGAGCGGCGTCTGGGTCTCGAATCACGGCGGCCGTCAGCTCGATGGCGCGATCGGGACGCTCGACGCGCTCGCCGACGTCGTCGCGGCGGTGGCCGGCCAGTGCCCGGTCGTCCTCGACGGCGGTATCCGCCGCGGGACCGACGTCCTGAAGGCCATCGCGCTCGGAGCCGATGCGGTCGCGATCGGCCGTCCGCAGATGTACGGCCTCACGGCCGGAGGTGCCGACGGTGTGCGCCGCGTCGTGGAGCTCTTGCGCGCGGAGCTCGATCTCTCGATGGCGCTGGTCGGCGCGCCGTCGCTGGCCGAGGTGGTGCCCGACCTCGTCGTCTAGGGCGTGCCCTACGCGGCCTTCGACTCCTTCATCGTGCCGTGCTGCATGCCGAGCTCCTTCTCATTGGAGGCGAAGCTCACGATCTTGCCGCTCTGCTCATCGATGACCGTCGTCAGGGTGTAGCCGGCTTTCGAGAGGTACGACACCACGTAGACGCCCTCGCTGATCCGGTCGACCTCGTACGCGGCGGTGCTGTCGGCGCCCGGCTTCTTCCCCGGCTCGGTCCAGGTGACCGTGCCATCGTTCCGGAACACATGCTCGTAGGTCACTCCGGCCATCTGACCGTCGGTGAACGTCCACTGCTGGGTCTTGCCTTTGACGGGATCACTGCTCATGAGTACCTCCCCGTGTCGTGTGTCTGGTGGTACTGCACAGACGGGACCCCGCCCGCGAAGGCCATACATTGGGCGCAATGACCAAGGATGCCGGCGAGCCGGCGACGAACCGCTGGCTCCGGACTCCGCGCGCGCCGGCCGACGAATACGACGCGCGTTACGAGCAGCGCGCCCTGTCGGGTGAGAACGTCCACGGCGAGGCTGACTTCGTCATGCGCCACGCACCGCGCACGGTCCTCGACGCGGGGTGCGGCACCGGACGGATCGCGCGCGAGCTCGCGCACCGCGGCGTCGACGTCGCCGGCGTCGACATCGACGACGACATGCTCGCGACGGCGCGTCGCAAGGCACCCGAGCTGACA